>CANFED010000311.1 GCA_947445995.1 Oxalobacteraceae bacterium
CATCAGCATCGAGCGGCCGCTGCGACCGATCAGCACGCCGACCCAGCCCTGATAGCGCTTGCTGCCCTTGTCGAAACCGCGATTGAACCAGCCGAAAAAACCGGTGGTGGCGGCATGCTCGCCCTGGTCAATTGGCTTCAGAAAAGTCGCGCACAGCGCTGGTGTAAAAACCATCGCGACAATCACCGACAGCACCATGGCCGAGACGATGGTGACCGAGAACTGGCGATAGATGACGCCGGTCGAGCCACTGAAAAACGCCATCGGCACGAATACCGCCGACAGCACCAGCGCGATGCCGACCAGCGCACCGGTGATCTGCTGCATCGACTTGCGGGTGGCTTCGAGCGGCGACAGGCCTTCTTCGCGCATCACCCGCTCGACGTTCTCGACGACGACGATCGCATCATCGACCAGCAGTCCGATCGCCAGCACCATCGCAAACATTGTCAGCGTATTGATCGAGTAGCCGAGCGCCGACAGGATCGCGAAGGTACCCAGCAACACTACCGGCACGGCCAGCGTCGGGATCAGCGTGGCACGGAAATTTTGCAGGAACAGGTACATCACCAGGAACACCAGCACGACGGCTTCGATCAGCGTCTTGACGACTTCCTCGATCGACAGTTTGACGAAGGGCGTGGTGTCGAACGCGACCACGGTCTTCATCCCGGCCGGGAATTGCTCGCCGAGTTCGGCCACGCGGGTCTTGATCGCCGTGGCGACCTCAAGCGCGTTGGCACCGGTGGCCAGCTTGATCGCCACCCCGGTGGCGGCCTTGCCATTGAAGCGGGCCACGGTGTTGTAGTTCTCGCTGCCCAGCTCCATGCGGGCAACATCCCGGAGCCGCACGACGGCACCGCTGGCAGTGGTCTTGAGCAGGATCTCGCCGAACTGATCGGCGGTTTGCAAGCGGCTTTGCGCGGTCACGGTGGCATTAAGCTGCTGGCCTTTTACCGCTGGCAAGCCCCCGAGTTCGCCGGCCGAGACTTCGGCGTTTTGCGCGATGATGGCGGCGCTGACATCGGCCGGCATCAGCTGGTAACTCTGCAGCTTGGCCGCATCGAGCCAGATCCGCATCGCGTACTGCGAACCGAACAGCGTGACGTCGCCAACACCTTCGACGCGGCTGAGCGGATCGACCACATTGGCGGCAACGTAATCACTCAGATCGACCTGCGACATGCTGTCGTTCTCGGACACGAACCCCAGCACCATCAGGAAGTTCTTGGTGGCTTTCGAGACCACCAGTCCCTGTTGCGTGACGGCGGCCGGCAGCAGCGGCGTGGCCAGTTGCAGCTTGTTCTGTACCTGCACTTGCGCGATGTCCGGATCGGTGCCGCTGGCGAAGGTCAGTGTGATGCTGATGCCGCCGGTCGAATCACTGGTCGAGGCCATGTAGCGCAAGCCATCGATGCCCTTCATTTTCTGTTCGACGATTTGCGTGACGGCATCCTCGACGGTCTTGGCCGAGGCGCCCGGATACGCGCCAGAAATCGAAATCGACGGCGGCGCGATGCCCGGATACTGGGCAATCGGCAAGCCGAGGATGGCCAGTATCCCGGCCAGCATGATGACGATGGCGATCACCCACGCGAAGATGGGGCGGTCTATGAAAAAACGTGACATATGGAATTCCCCGGATCAGTTGGCGGCAGTGGCGGCAGGCTTGACGGCGACCGGTTTGGCGGCAACGGCAACGGCATCAGCACCCGGACGGACTTTCTGCAAGCCCTCGACAATCACACGCTCGCCGGCTTTCAGACCGGACGTGACTAGCCACTGATTGCCGATTGCGCTACCGGTCACCAGCACGCGCTGCTCGACCTTGCCGGCAGCCGTCAGGATCATGGCCGTAGCCTGGCCTTTCTGATTGCGCGTGATGCCTTGCTGCGGTACCAGGATGGCCTGGTCATCGACGCCGCTCTCCAGCACGGCGCGCACGTACATGCCGGGCAGCAGGTCCATTTTCGGATTCGGGAACAGCGCACGCAGGGTCACGTTGCCGGTGCCCGGATCAACCGTGACATCGGAAAACTGCAGCTTGCCCGACTCGGCATAGTGGCTGCCATCGTCGAGCAGCAGGGTCACGCTGGCCTGGCCTTTGCCGGCTTTTTGCAGGTTGCCGGATTCAAGCTGGCGCTTCAGGCGCAGCAGGTCGGTACTCGATTGCGTGACATCGACATAGATCGGATCGAGTTGCTGCACGGTCGCCATCGCGGTGGCCTGACCGGCTGTGACCAGCGCACCGGGGGTCACGGCGGAGCGGCTGATGCGCCCGCTGATCGGTGCGTTCACCCTGGTGTATTTGAGGTTGATATTGGCCACGTCGAGCGCGGCGCTGGCGGAGGCAACATCGGCCAGCGCCTGCGCATTGGCGGCCAGCGCGTCGTCATATTCCTGCCGGCTCACGCCATCGATGGCGCTGAGTTGCTTGTAGCGCGCCGCCTTCGGCCCGGTGGTCAGCAGGTTCGCCTTCGCACGTGCCAGTGCCGCTGCCGCCGAATTGACCGCCGCCTGATAGCTGGCGGCATCAATCTGGTACAGCGAAGTGCCGGCCTTCACATCGCCGCCCTCGGTGAACAGCCGCTTCTGAATCAGACCGCCGACTTGCGGACGCACCTCGGCGACCTGATAGGCCGTCGTCCGGCCGGGCAATTCGGTGGTGATGGTTTGCGCTTGCGGCGCGACCGTGAACACCACGACTTGCGCGGGACCGGCCGGCGCAGCGGCGGGCTTGGCAGGCTTGCAGGCGGCCAGCAGCGTGGCGGCGCAGACAGCGACAATCAGTCCCGCGGATTTGATCGGGGACGGCAGGAAAGCGGAATTCATGGAGACTTTCGAAAAGATTGAAGATCAGGAATGGCCGTAGACTGAACGATCATTCTAACAACGTCAACCAATTTATTAGTAACCAGAACGCGCAACTACTAGTAGTTTGCAGGGTAGGCAAGGCATCATGTGCCCACGCGAATGCACCAGAAAATGCCCGGAATTGGCAGTGGTTGCCAGTCCGCACGCGTGGGCACGATAACCCTGTGCCCAAACCACCCTACGGAGGATCAGACTTCGCGGACCTTGCCCAAACGACGCTGGCGCACTGCATCCGCCAATCCTTGCAACACGCCGACACTGTCGTCCCAGCTGATGCAGCCATCGGTAATCGATTGGCCGTAAACCAGTTCCTTGCCGGCGACCAGATCCTGGCGACCTGCCACCAGATGCGACTCGATCATCAGGCCGATGATGCGCTCGTCACCGCCGGCTACCTGAGCAGCGATATCGGCACACACCGGAATCTGGTTGGCCGGATTTTTGCTGCTGTTGGCATGGGACGCATCGACCATCAGGCGGGCAGCCAGTCCGTTGGCAGCGATTTCCTTGCAAGCCTGGTCGACGCTGGCCGCATCGTAGTTCGGGCTTTTTCCGCCGCGCAGGATGATGTGGCAATCTTCATTGCCATTGGTCGAGACGATGGCCGAATGGCCGCCCTTGGTCACCGACAGGAAATGATGCGAGTTCGAGGCCGCCTTGATCGCATCGATCGCAATCTTGACGTTGCCATCGGTACCGTTCTTGAAACCGACCGGGCAGGACAGGCCGGACGCCAGTTCGCGATGGATTTGCGACTCGGTGGTGCGGGCACCGATGGCACCCCAGCTGACCAGATCGGCGATGTATTGCGGACTGATCACGTCAAGAAATTCGGTACCGGCAGGCAGGCCCAGCTCATTGATTTCCAGCAGCAGTTCGCGCGCCATGCGCAAGCCATCGTTGATGCGGAAACTGTTGTCCATGAACGGGTCATTGATCAGGCCTTTCCAGCCGACCGTGGTGCGCGGTTTTTCGAAATACACCCGCATCACGATTTCGAGTTCACCGATGAATTGCTTGCGCGCCTCGACCAGCAGGCGGGCGTATTCGAGTGCGGCTTTTGGATCATGGATGGAGCAAGGACCGATCACGACCATCAGGCGGTCGTCCTGGCCGTGCAGGATGCGATGCAACGCCGTGCGTGAATCGGCTGCGACCGTCCCGGCATTTTCGGAGCAGGCGAATTCGCGGATCAGATGCGAGGGTGGGGTCAGTTCTTTCATTTCTCGAATGCGCAAATCGTCTGTGCGGGGCATGGTGTTCTCCAGTCTGAAAAGGTAAATCGAATGAAAATCCGGAAATAAAAAAACCGCCATCGCTGGCGGTTTTTAAGGAATCTGGTTGGTTACGCTAAGTTTGCTTTTACGTGGTCCATCCGCTTTTCCACCGCCTTTGGGCTGGAACCGCTAAAGTAAAAATAAAAGAAAAAGTGGCGTGATGGCATGTGCTTGTGAATTCGTTTGTGGATTCTCGGGTGATGCTATTTTTGGTTGAACGATAGTGCAGTAAAACACCGTACTTGGCAAGCTTGCCGGCAAATTAATTTCATGCCCCCCTGTCCTAAGCCGTCCCGCCCACCGTGACCCCATCAATGCGCAACGTCGGTTGCCCGACCCCCACCGGCACGCTCTGCCCATCCTTGCCACAGACGCCAACGCCGCTGTCGAGCTGCATGTCATTGCCGACCATTGATACGCGGTTCAGTACGTCCGGTCCATTGCCGATCAGCGTGGC
>CANFED010000312.1 GCA_947445995.1 Oxalobacteraceae bacterium
AGCAGAATGCAGCGCTGGTCGAGCAGGCTGCGGCGGCAGCCGGCAGCTTGCAGGAACAGACATTGAAGGTGGTGCAGACGCTGACGGTGTTCAAGCTCAAGCATCAGCAATCTGCCGGCAGTGTGCTGACAGCGGTTCCAGTCGAACGGTCGGTGGTGCGGCCGCAGTTGCAGAAGCGGCCGGCAATACGCGCGTTGTCGCGATGACGGTGAGGCGGCACGCTGGCCGGGTGGAAGCGGGTAGCAACTAGCGGTGCCAAGCACCATTTAACAGGTCGCTAGCGTATTTTTTCTTGTTTTCATTGGTGACCATATTCCGGGTGGTATCTTAGCTGTGATGAAACAGTTCCAGTCCTGATCCGGGTGCTGGCTGGCGCGTCGCGGTTATCGGGACACCTCCTTGAACGTATTGATCATTGACGACAATGACATGACCCGCACGGTATTACGGGCGATGCTGTTCAGCACGGCGCACCATGTGTGCGGCGAAGCGTCCAACGGCAAGGCAGGCTATGAACTGGCGCAGAAGCTGCTGCCTGACGTGGTGTTCCTTGACATCCTGATGCCCGACCTCAGTGGCATCGAGGTGCTCAAGCAACTCAAGGAATCGATGCCGCAAGTGGACGTGCTGATGGTTACCGGGGAGCGGGATGCGGACACGATCAGGCAGTGCGTGGCAGCCGGTGCCAGCGGCTTCATTGTCAAGCCGTTCAATGCCGCTACCGTGCACAAGGCGCTTGCCGATGCAACGCTGCGTGCGCGTGCGGCAGGGAGCAAGTCGGCGCGCTAGAAAATTTCTTTAAAGTAATGTTTCAGTGCATGGTAACTTCGTGCCTTTATTTAGTCGCAGGGACCCGAGTTGAATGCACTGATCATCGATGACAATGAAATGACCCGTGCGACCTTGCGCACGATGCTGGTACGCAGCGGCTTGCAGGTGATCGGCGAAGCCAGCAACGGCAACAACGGTTACGAACTGGTCATGAAGCTCAAACCGCAGGTGGTCTGTCTGGATATCGTGATGCCAGACATCAGCGGCATCGATGTCCTCAAGCAGTTGCGTAACGAGTTCGAGCGGATGGTGGTGCTGATGGTCAGTAGCGAACGCAACGTAGCAACCATCAAGCAATGCCTGTCGCTCGGTGCCAGCGGATTCATTATCAAACCATTCAATGAAGCAACCGTGCTGAAATCGATCCGGGACGCCGTGTTGCGCGCCGGGATGACGATGCCGAACGGGTTGTAAGCCACGAGGCAGAGCGGTGGGTGTCAGGCACCGCAAGCAGTGTCGCGCCATACACGCCGTGTCTCTGCCGTTTTTGATGTGAGTCAAAGTTTTTGTGAGGTAGCCTCTCTACACTCCGGTCATCAAGTCACGTAACCAGCCTCGGCGTGAATGGCAGCAGGAGCAAAATTGATGGTTTTCCATATCCCGGTTACGCCGGTCACGTCCGTCCCGTCGGTGCAATTCGATGCGGCACTCATCGGCAAATTCAAGCAGCAGGGTCCGCGCTACACCTCATACCCGACCGCCGACCGGTTCACCGACGCGTTCCGTTATCGCGATTACCTGCAAGCCGTCGCTGGCCGGCGTACCCGTGGCGGGCGCAAGCCGTTGTCGCTGTACCTGCATATTCCGTTCTGCGACACGGTCTGCTACTACTGCGCCTGCAACAAGATCGTCACGAAAAAAGTCGAAAAGGCCGCGACCTATCTGACCTATCTCAAGCGCGAAATCGAGATGCAGGGCCAGTTGTTTGCCGACATGAACCAGGTCGAACAAGTCCATCTCGGTGGCGGCACGCCGACCTATTTTTCGGATGTCCAGATGGATGAACTGATGGCGCATGTGCGGCGCTGGTTCAAGCTGGCACCGGATGACGTCGGCGAATATGCGATCGAAGTCGATCCGCGCACGGTCTCGCGCGAACGGGTCTTCACGCTGCGCCGGCAGGGCTTCAACCGCATCAGTCTGGGCGTGCAGGATTTCGATCCCGAGGTGCAAAAAGCCGTCAATCGGGTCCAGCCGGAAAGCGAGACGCTGGCCATCATCGAGGCCGCGCGCGATGCCAAATTCCGTTCGATCAGCATCGACCTGATCTACGGCTTGCCGAAGCAAAACGTGATGACGATGGCGCGCACACTGACCAAGGTCATTGCGGCCAGCCCGGACCGGATCGCAATCTACAACTATGCGCACTTGCCACACCTGTTCAAGCCGCAGCGCCGCATCCTCGATGCCGACATGCCCAGTAGCGAGACCCGGCTCGACATGCTGGCGCTGTGTATCCGTCGTCTGACCGAAGCCGGTTATGTCTACATCGGCATGGACCACTTTGCCCGTCCCACTGATGACCTCGCGATTGCGCAAGGACAGGGTCGGCTGCATCGCAATTTTCAGGGCTATTCGACGCATGCCGAACTCGACCTGGTGTCGTGCGGGGTCTCGGCCATCAGTGCGGTAGCGGCGACTTACAGCCAGAACGTCAAGACGCTGGACGCCTATTACGCGCATCTCGACAAGAATGAATTGCCGATTGTGCGCGGCATCAAGCTGAGCATGGACGACATCATGCGACGGGCGATCATCCAGCTGCTGATGTGCAATTTCGAGATGTCGATCGCTTCCATCGAGCAGGCTTATCCGATCAGCGTGGCGACCTATTTTGCTGCCGAGCTGGCGCAGTTGCACGTGCTGGCGCAGGACGGTTTGCTGACCATCGATGACGAGTGGATCAGCGTCACGCCGGCAGGCCGGCTGCTGATCCGCAACATCTGCATGGTGTTCGATCGCTACCTGAGCGCCGCCGTCGATCCGCTGCGCTATTCGAAGACGAT
Organism: Oxalobacteraceae bacterium; assembly: GCA_947445995.1. Classification (GTDB taxonomy): domain Bacteria; phylum Pseudomonadota; class Gammaproteobacteria; order Burkholderiales; family Burkholderiaceae_D; genus Actimicrobium. The sequence goes on from CANFED010000312.1 coordinate 2,838, forward strand.
CTGACGCGGACACCAGATGACAGCCCTCTCACTCCTGCCCTTCTTTGTCATCGGCCTGCTCGGCAGTGTGCATTGTGTCGGCATGTGCGGCGGCATCGTGGCGGCGTTGTCCGTGGTGCCGGCGGCGCGGCCGTTTCCGGTGGCGGTGATGGTGGCGGTGCCGGCGGACCGCATGTTGCGGGTACTGTCGTACAACGCCGGACGCATCGGCAGCTATGCGCTGGCGGGTGCCTTGCTGGGCGGCGTCGCCAACGGCGCGCGCATGCTCACGGGATTGGCGGCGTTCCAGCTGGTCGGGCTCTGGCTGGCCAACCTGATGCTGGTCGTGCTGGGCTTGTATCTGATGGGTGCCTGGCAGGGACTGACGCACATTGAATCGCTCGGCCAGTCGCTCTGGAAGTCACTCCAGCCGCTGACCCGTCATCTGTTGCCGCTCGACAGTCCGCTCAAAATGTTGGCGATGGGTGGCCTGTGGGGCTGGCTGCCGTGCGGCATGGTCTACAGCGTGCTGCTGACCGCGCTGCTGACCGGCTCGGCGCTATCCGGCGCGAGCGTGATGCTGGCCTTCGGGCTGGGCACCTTGCCGACGCTGCTGGTGATGGGCGTGCTCGGCACGCAATTGCGCGCGGTGATGCAAAAGCCCGGCGTGCGCATTGGCAGTGGTCTGCTGGTACTGGCGTTCGGATTGCTCGGTGTCTGGCGGGCAGCGCATGGCATGCCGGGCAGCTGGCTTGACGCGATTTGCATCACGCCGATGGCGTCATGAACAACTGCTTCCATTGCAGCTTGCCGGTACCGGCTGGTAGCGCCTGGCAAGTCACGATTGATACCGTCATCCAGCCGATGTGCTGTCCCGGTTGCGCGGCCGTCGCGCAAAGCATCGTTGACAACGGCTTTAGCGATTACTACCGCACGCGCGAAGGCTATGCCGTCACCGCCGCGCAGGATGGCCTGATCCCGCCCGAATTGACCCTGTATGACACCGAAGCCATCGCCGGTATCGACACCGATGCAGCAGAGGGCAGCAACAGCACCGAAGCAATTTTCCTGATCGAAGACATCCGCTGCGCCGCCTGCGTCTGGCTGATCGAGCGCCGTCTCGCGCGCTTGCCCGGCGTGCAGGCCGTCGCCATGAATGCCGCCACCGAACGCTTGCAGGTCAGCTGGAACCGTAGCCGTTGCAAGCCCAGCGACATCCTCATCGCGCTGCGTGAAATCGGATACACCGCCACTCCGTACGATCCGGTGCGCCACGGTGCGCAGCTTGAGCGCGCCCGCAAGACACTGTTCCGTCAACTGTTCATCGCCGGCCTGTCGATGATGCAGGTGATGATGTACGTACTGCCGGGTTACATGGCCAGCGATGGCACGATGGAGACCGACATTGCCAGCCTGATGCGCTGGGCCAGCCTGCTGCTAACCTTGCCGGCGGTGCTGTATTCGGCCCGGCCGTTTTTTCGCGGCGCGTGGATCAACCTGAAAAGTCGGCAGCTCGGCATGGATGTGCCGGTCGCGCTCGGTATCGGCGCGGCCTTCGTTGGCAGCGTCGTGGCCACCTTGCGCGGTGGCGGCGAGGTGTATTTCGACTCGATCACGATGTTCATTTTCCTGCTGCTGTGCAGCCGCTATCTGGAACTGGGCGCGCGGCGCAAGGCGGCCTCGGCACTGAACAATCTGCAATCGGCCTTGCCGGCCTCGGCCTGGGCCATGCCCGGTTATCCGGACGAGCGCGCGCTGGTGCTGATGGCTGCCAGCCACCTG
>CANFED010000313.1 GCA_947445995.1 Oxalobacteraceae bacterium
ATGTTACGGGCGATGCCTTCGACCTTTTGCGCCAACTCCAGCAACTGGCGGACTTCGTCTTCGTTTTCCTGGCGCTCGGCCAGCAGCGGTTCTTCGAGGATGGCGTCGGCAATCGTGACTTGTTTGCCCGGCTTGAACGGGATCAGCTTCGATATCCCGTCACAAAAGTTGTAGCCCATGTCGAGCACGCGACCGACGTCACGGATCGCGCCCTTGGCCGCCATCGTGCCGAAGGTGGCGATCTGCGAGACGGCCTCTTTGCCGTAGCGATCCTTGACGTACTGGATCACGCGGTCGCGCCCTTCCTGACAAAAGTCGATGTCGAAGTCGGGCATCGACACGCGTTCCGGGTTGAGGAAGCGCTCGAACAGCAGGTTGTATTCGAGCGGGTCGAGGTCGGTAATACTGAGCGAATACGCGACCAGCGAACCAGCGCCTGAACCCCGGCCCGGACCGACCGGCACGCCATTGTTCTTGGCCCACTGGATGAAGTCGGCCACGATCAGGAAGTAACCGGGAAAGCCCATCTTGATGATGGTATTGGTTTCAAAATCAAGCCGGTCGGCGTAGCGCTGGCGCTGCGCTTCGCGCTTGGCCTCGTCGGGATACAGCTGCAGCAAGCGGCGCTCCAGACCGCTGCGCGCTTCGGCCACGAGGAAGTCGCCGATGGTCATTCCTTCGGGTGTCGGGAAGTCCGGCAAGCGCGGCTTGCCGAGTTGCAGCGTCAGGTTGCAGCGCTTGGCGATTTCATTCGAATTTTGCAGCGCAGCCGGCAAGTCGGCGAACAGCTCCGCCATCTCGGCTTGCGTGATGAAGCACTGACGATCATTAAAGCGCTTGACGCGGCGCGCATTGGCCAGCATCTCGCCTTCCGAAATACAGGTGCGCGCTTCATGCGCAATGAATTCTTCCTTGGTCAAAAACTGGATCGGATGCGTCGCCACCACAGGCAATTGCAGGCGTGCTGCAAGTGCTACCAGCTGGCGCACTTGTGCCTCCTGATTGGGCTGGCCGGCACGCTGGATTTCGATATAAAAATGGCCGGGAAAAATACTGGCCCAGCGTTGCGCATTGCGTTCGGCGGCGGCCAGATTGCCGTTTTCGATGGCAATGCCAACGTCACCAAAATGTGCGCCAGCCAGTGCGATCAGGCCATTGGCCGGATTAAGTTTTTCAAGCCATTCGGTACGGATTTCGGCGCGACCGCGATGCAGGTTCGATAGCCACGCCTGCGAAATCAGTTCGCATAATTGCAAATAACCGGCGGCATTTTTTGCCAGCAGCAACAGGCGTGACGGCTTGTCGCGATCATCATCATTGGTGATCCAGACATCGCAACCGATGATCGGTTTGACGCCCTTCTTGCGCGCGGCTTTGTAGAATTTGACCATGCCGAACAGGTTGGCCAGATCGGTAATGGCCAGCGACGGCTGGCCATCGGCGGCGGCGGCATCGACCACGTCATCGATGCGGATCAGGCCGTCGACGATCGAGTATTCGGAATGGAGGCGGAGGTGGGTACATTGCGGAGAAGTCATGGGACGTATTCTACCGCCGACATCGGCCGGACCGGGTTGCGCGTGACCAGTGACGGAACTATCTGGCGGCTTCCTCCACACAGTGACTGTCGCGCCCAGGGCGCACGTCCCCCTAACCGAGAGTCGAGTCCATGCAGCGCTATATCCATCACCTCAACCGCATCCGCACCGACATTGCGACGCATCCCGAACAGGATGCCCAGATCAAGCACCGTCGCTTGCTCGATCATTACATGGAGTCGGCCAATGCCGAGCCGGAAGTCGATATTCCGGCCGCGCTGCACCGCGCTGGCGAGCAGGAAATCAAACGCGTCAATGACACCACGATCCGGCGTTTGATCCAGGGCAAATATATTGCCCGGACGGTTCGCCACTTGTTGCCGGAGGGTGCTGGTAATCAGCGCTTGATGCTGATCCATTCGAACGGATTCAACCGGCCGACAACCGAAGCCGCGCAAATACTGGCGAAACTCCATCCGGGCATCTCGTGGGGAGCCAATAGCGCGCTGATCGCCGGCGGCGGAAATTGCCGGGAACATGCCGACGTCACGTTCGCGCTTGCCCGATCGCTCGGGTTACCGGTGGACTTGCTGGTCAATCACAGCGCAGACCATGCCTTTGCCGTGCTGTATCCATCGACACCGGATGCCGTGGTGATTGATCCGTGGACGATTTTTCCTTCCAGCTGCCTGCTCAGCGATTCGCCATTTTCACCCGACAAGCTGCTGGAGGCTTACCGGCCGGATGACGAAATTCCCACCTCCTTCAACCTGCACTACCTCTCCGAACTGCAGCAGCGCCTGGACAATGACTGCGGCCCCAATACGCTGAAGCAGATTTTTGCCGAAAAGCACCGGCAGTATCACGGTCTCGGATCGGACCTGCTGGACAAAATGCTGCTCGATAACGGGTTGCTGCACTATTACCAGCTTCCCAATCACTTGCGCTCGGCGCAAGGCGAAAAGGCAATCGAAGAAGTACAACGCGCGCTGACAGAAAAGATTTTTCATCACACGGCCAATCGTGTCGGCATCACCACCACCTTTACCGAACTCCCGCCCGTCATACACATGGGCAACACGGGCACCAGTCACCAGCGGACATGGGCAAAAAACATCGCCTTGAGAAGCGCCCGCATTGCCACCCAAAAAGCAGCGCTCAACGAAGCGTCCCAACTCGCGCTGGAGGGAGCCAATACCTCGACCGACCGGCGTCACACCGCCTCCGTCACAAAAACGATGTCCCATACCGAAATGAAGGGGCTTGGTATCGCCACCGTCGAATATACGGCGACCGTCACCTCGCAAGCCAAGCCGATGTTATGGGACACCCTTACGCACGGCCCCAACATCCTGTACCAATCGACGGGACAAGGCAGTTTTTCGACCATCCGTGCGCCCCAGTCACTCATCAACGATATACAAGTCGCGCTGACCAAAGCACAACAGTGCGACTTCCCCGCCAGTCAACGACGCACGCCCCCGCCGCGCGCCACGATCAACACCGCGCGCGAAGGTATCGATGGCTATTTGCGCCATGCCTGCATGAATGCCATTGCACAGGCATTGACGCAATTTGGCACGCTACAGAGCCAGCAGCCAGCGCCACCAGACCGTGCCCTGCAGGAACGCGAATTGCTGAGGGGAATTGATGACCGCTTCGACGATGCAACCGCCCGCATCAAAGTCAAAGTCCTGATGAACATGGCCAATATGCTCGTCAACACCGATCCGTCCAACCTCGACCTGACCATGACCTACTGGGTTGCCTGGCAACAGAGAACCTTGCCCGAAGATCCGGCCGACAAAGCGTGCCAACTGCTACACCAGACCTGGGAACTCAGTCTTGGCGACCATCGTGTCGAGCCGGTCTTGCGACGGGGCGCGCTGCAAGTCATCGACGCGGCCGCACTGTTTGACACCGCATCGAACCACCTGACCAACCCGGTCCTGAACCGCGACGCTGTTCTGGCCGTGATGCACGACGCCAAGTCGCACATCCGTGACAGCAACAAACTCGCGGCCGCACAGGCGCGTCTGGATAGCCTGGTTCTTGAGCAAGATCCTATCGACTCGGTGACCATGCAAACCACCATGTCGGAGTGGGACTTGACGGTCGTACAAACCACCCCTTCGCAGCCGCGCATGTTGCAATGAGAGCACCGGCACGCTTGCAGCGCGTGGGGGTTAATAACCGAGGGGCATCGCACCGTTATTGATACGAAGCAGGGTTGGCAAACCCACATCAGCGGAATTTGCCTTCCAAAATACGTGTATAAATCGCGTGTCTCGGACCTTGGTGCGACGGCACGATATGTCAGACAACACCTGTTTTCTGACGTGGCGATGCCTCTTGCGGCAATGTATTCAAATAACTATGGTGACTTCATCGAATGCAATTTTAGGAGGTGACACGATGGCAATGCTGACCGTACGGAACTTGCCCGATGAAGTGCATCGTGCGCTGAGAGTGCGGGCTGCTCAACATGGGCACAGCACCGAGGCCGAAGTCCGCGAGATTTTGGCGCTCGCAGTCAAGCCAGAGACACGCGTCCGCCTAGGTGACGCCCTGGCGGCAATGAGTCGCAAGATCGGCCTGAAGAACGAAGATTTTGAGGGCTTCGAGCAAGTGAGAGGCAAGGCACCGGCCGAGCCACTGAAGTTCGAAGGATCGTTCTCGATACCAACGTCGTTTCCGAGGCGATGAAACCCGAGCCGCACACGGGCGTGCAAGCCTGGCTCAATGATCAAGCCGTCGAAACGCTGTATCTATCACCGTGGCATCCCGCGATACAGCCCCCTATGAAGCGGCCGGCATCACCGTCATTAATCCTTGGAAACCGTAAATGTGAGTCCGGCGTGTAGGGTGCAATAACCGCAGGGCATTGCACCCCACGTGAGACGAAGCTGGGCCACGCAAAATAGAACATCACCCCAACACCAACATTTATAATGACGGCCTTCCCATCCCGTCACCCGCCCGCCATGCCGTCTTCCATCCTCAACATCGCCGCCTACAAATTCATCAGCATC
>CANFED010000314.1 GCA_947445995.1 Oxalobacteraceae bacterium
TCAATGACATGGTCAGCGGCAAGCTCGATGCGGCGCGCAAGAAACTCGAATCGGCACTCGGTGCGGCCGATGACGGCATGGTCGCGGCACCGGTGGCGCGCGCGGCCAATCCGGTCGACGAACATTTCGACAGCCTGCACAAGATGGCCGGTGCGCCTGCCGCGCCGGGCGCAGCGCCGGCACCGGCACCGATCGATCAGGTACTGGCGATGCTCAAGGATGTGGCGCTGTACTTTGATGCGGCGGATGCGGCGCGGCGCGGCGGTACACCGGCACCGGCTGGCGATGCGCTGGTGCGGCTCAAGCGCGAATCGGATGGCAAACCACCGCTGGTGGCCGGCATGCTCAAGAGTATCGAGAGCAGTGGTGGTGGCCTGACGCTGGGCAACGAACGTGCTCGCCTCAATGCGCTCTGGAGCGCGGCCGGCGCGCAATTCTGCCGCGAAGCGATCGCCGGTCGCTATCCGCTGCAGCGTGCTGCCAGCAAGGAAATCACGCTCGATGACTTCGGCCGTTTCTTTGGGCCGGGTGGCACCGTCGATGACTTCTTCGTCAAGAATCTCGCGCAGTATGTCGACATGAGCAGCGCGCAATGGCGCTGGCGTGTGCTCACTGATGCACCGCTCGGCATCTCGCAGCAGACCCTTGACGAATTCCAGCGTGCGGCACGCGTGCGCGACATGTTCTTCTCGGCGGGCGGGCGGCAACCGTCGCTGCGCTTTGACCTCAAGCCGGTCAGTGCCGATCCGCTGCTGACCAGGGTCGTGCTCGATATCGATGGCCAGCCGGTCTCGTATCTGCCGGGCACGCCGTTGCGTGGCACGCCGGTGCTGCTGCCGAGCGGCAAGGGTGGCGGGCAAGTGCATCTCGATGCGACGCCAGCACCGCGTGCCGAGTTCCGCACCGATGGTCCGTGGGCCTGGTTCCGCATGATCGACAAGGGCGTGCTGACGGCGACCGGGCAGGGCGAACGCTACACGCTGAGCTTCGATCTCGATGGCCGCAAGATGGTCTACGAGCTGACCGCCAGCAGCGTCGTCAACCCGTTCAAGCGCGGCGTGCTCGAACAGTTCAGCTGCCCGGACCGGTTGTAGCATGGCCGTCAGCGATCCCGGTGCCGGCTTTTACGGCAAGATCAGCAGTCATGGTGATTTCGTATCACGGCGTCTGCCAACAGACTTCGTCTCGGTTTGGGATCACTGGCTGCAAACGGTTCTGCACGGCAGCCGTGCCCAGCTCGGCGAGCGCTGGCTCGCGACTTACCTCAACAGTCCGATCTGGCGCTTTGCGCTGGCACCGGGCGTGTGTGATGACAAGTCGTGGGTCGGTATCGTGATGCCCAGCGTTGATCGCGTTGGGCGGCATTTTCCATTGACCATTGCGGCCGGTGTCGCGGGTCACATGCCTTTGCTTGACTGGCTCGACGGGTCGGCAAGCTGGTATGGCGAACTGGAAACGCTGGCGTTGTCTACGCTCGATGCGGGTGCCGACTTCGCCTGGTTCGATGCTGCGGTGCAGGCGATGGCCGCACCGGTCGTCCTTGCCAGTGAGCCGGCAACAACGTTGCACATGCCGATTGCCAGTGTTGATGCGCTGCCGCTGGCGACATTGACCCACACGCTCGCCAATGCCGCGCTGGCCGGGCAGGGCGTGTGGTGGAGTGATGGCTCGACAGAGGTTGAGCCGTCATTGCATGTGTGGCCAGGGTTGCCGTCGGCGCGGATGTTTTCGGGGATGCTCAACGGCGATTGGGGCGAGCCCTGATCCCGCAGGGTGCAATAACCGCAGGGCATTGCACCCGATGCACCGCTCACTCCCGCCCGGCAAACACCAGCACCACCGTGATGTTATCGCGCCCGCCATCGGCCTTGGCCATGTCGATCAGGCGCTGGCATACGGCGGCGGCAGTGTCGACTGTGGCACCGCGCAGCACGCTGTCCATTTCCGCATGTGCGATGCTGCCATACAGTCCATCCGAACACAGCATGAACAGATCGCCGGCTTCGACCGGATGCGCCTCGATCACCGGTTTGATGTGTTCGTAGGGGCCGACAGCCTGCAACAGCACGTTGCGCTTGGGCAGTTCATCGAGGATGCCGGCGTCGATCGCTTGCTGGTATAGCGTCTGGTCACGCGTGAGCTGCACGAATTCGTTGCCGCGCAAGCGGTACAACCGACTATCGCCGACCTGAAAGACGATCAATGGACCATTGTCTGCCCCGCCTCCCGCTGGTTGCCAGCAGCCAGTCAGCGTGGTGCCCATGCCGGTACCGTCGGCCATCTGCCGCAACAGGTTCCTGGCACACAGCGTCTGGTTGGCAAACTCAATCGCATCGTAGAGGATGCCGATGGCCGGAACGGTGTCGTCGGTCCAGGTCGCATCGGGGTCGGCGGCACCGGCCACCAGGGTGTTCTGCGAGCGGGCGGCCAGCGCGGCGGTGAGGTCGCCGTGATCGCGTAACGCCTGTTGCAAAAACTGCAGCACGGCCGTCAGCGCTCCGGCGCTGGCGATTTCGCCACCATCATGACCACCCATGCCGTCGGCCACCATCACCAGGCCAAGCGCTTCATCGATCAGGAAATTGTCTTCATTGCCGATGCGTACCAGGCCGACATCGGTCGCGCCAAACGCCGTGCCGCATGGCAAGCGATGGACTCGACTGGGCGAGAGCGGTTGCCAGGCTGGCGCTGGTGTTCCGGAGCGGGAGTCATCATGCATGGAAAGGTCTCCCAAAAAATTGCGGTCGGGACGCGTTGCCGGTGGCAGCGCGATCAGTTCTTTGCAGCGCGTTCTGAAATCTCGAAACGGGCTGCACCGTAGCGATCATTGCAAGGTAGGGCGGGCGCTCGGGCGCAATCCGCCTTGCCGGCAAACACCGGCATCACGCCGCTGGGTACCGCGACCGATTGCGTGACCAGTCCGATCGGGAAATCGGCAAACAGGCTGCCCTTGCGCAAGCCGGCATCGCGGAACTGGCGCGGCACGTCCGAGACGATAACGACGAAACGGTCGGTACCAACCGGGCCGGACGCCGTCATGTGCCATTTCTTGCGTGGCAGCGACAGTGGCTGGTTCGCGCTGATGCGGTTGTCGGTATCGTCGGCGTTCGGAAACAGCAGCACGAAGTCGGTCCCTTCGGTGCCGACCATCAGCAGATAAACAAAGCCTGCCTGCGCCGAAGTGATCGCCATTGTCAGCCGCTCGCCGATGTGGACCTCCGACGCCGGCAAGGTCACGTTGACGGCGTGATCAGGATTGCGGGCGGCATAAATCTGCCCGAGGATTGCTGTGGCATCGACCGGTGCTGCCGGCGCTGGTGGCACGTTGATCGGCACCGTGCTGGCCACGGGTGCTGCCGCGACCGGTCGTTTTTCCAGTGTGGTCACGACTGCCGGCCGGGACATCCAGAAGCCCGCCGCCGCCAGCAGGATGAGCGCTGCCGCACCGGCGGCAAGTTTGAAGCCGGACGATTTGCCCTGATTGGTCGGACCGCTGGTCGTCACCGGAGGCGGCACGACTGGCGTCGCCCGTGGCCCCGGCGACGATGCCAGATGCTGCGTGTTCTTGTGTGCGACCAGTTGCAATTGCTGGCGCAGCACTGCAACGCTTTGTGGCCGGTCGTCCGGCCTGACTGCCAGCGCGCGATCAATGACCTGCAGGAAGTCGGCGCTATAACGGCCGGCTGCACTCAGCGCCAGCGGCACCTGCGCATCACTGACCATGCGCGTGACCGAAGGTGTTGGCGGTCGGCCATTGATCGCAAAGAACACCACCGAGGCCAGCGCATACAGGTCGGTCCAGGCACCCTGCTGCATGGTGGCCACCTCGGCGTATTGTTCGATCGGTGCATAGCCCGGCTTGAGGATCACGGTGAACGCCTGATCCATGCCGGTGATGGCGCGCCGCGCCGCGCCAAAGTCGAGCAGCAGCGGCCGGCCATCGGCCAGCATCAGGATGTTGTCGGGGGCAATGTCGCGGTGGAAGCATTGTTCCTGATGGATGATGTCGAGCGCATCGAGCAGCGGGGCCAGCAGCAGCTTGAGCCACGCTTCATCGGGTGGGGCCGGCATCGCCTGCAAGGTTTGCTTGAGTGTCAGTCCTTCGTAGAACGGCATCACCATGTAGGCCGTGCCGTTGCCTTCCCAGAAGCGGTAGACCTTGACCAGCGACGGATGGTCGAAACGGGCCAGCAGGCGCGCTTCGTTGATGAAGCTGCGCATGCCGGCATCGAAGGTGTCGGCATGGCGTTCGGAACGCACCGCCATGTGCGACTGGCTGGTCCGCTCTGCCAGTGATGACGGCATGTATTCCTTGAGAGCGATGTGGCGTTCCAGCGAATGATCGTAGGCCAGATAGACAATGCCGAAACCGCCGACTCCGATTAGTCGCAGTATCTCGAATTCCAGCACGCGGGCACCGACCGCCAGGGCATTGCGATCCTGTTCCGATGACGGCGCAGCGGGTGTGCCGTCAGGAGTCGCAGTGACATGCAGCCTGGTACGGTCGTCGTCGGGCGGGGTACTCACGAGATGGCGTCTCCTGTTCGGAAGGTATTTTGCCTGA
>CANFED010000315.1 GCA_947445995.1 Oxalobacteraceae bacterium
CACCCAGCATCATGTCGCGCGTGGACTTCGCCTGCTCGGCTTCGCGGTCCGACATGATTGCCGGCGCGACGAGCAGCGGACTGTTTGAGCTAACGCGTAGAAGCAGTATCGATGTCCCCGGCTTTGCATCAAGTCGCACGATGCGCTGTAGCAGTGGCATCCCGTCATCGGCCTGCATCGCCTCCGGCATCTGGAATAGCGTTACTTCGTCGAGCGTCGCCGGCAAGATGCTGAGCACGAGCTGTTTCAGGTTGTCCGGATTGTCGACGCGTAGCTTTACCCACAGTGTCGAACGCTGGAAGCCAAGGCTGATGACTTTTTTTGCCGGCACAAAACTGGCCTGCATCACCTGCTCCAGCGTCATGTTGCCGTCGATGTCTTCGAAGATGGCGTACTCGGTTTTGAAATCGCCGGCCATCGCCTGGCTGCAGGTCAGGGCAAGTAGCAACTGCAGCACAGTGCGAAGTAGGATTCGTAACGTCATCAAAAATAGGTGGGAAAAACTTATTCTGGTTATCGCTGGAACGAAAATAAAAAATGCAAGGTATTGCAAGGTAACGAAAACTCTCGCCATTAATATTCTCTCAAGGCAACATTATTGCCGAGAAACTTATTGCAGCACTACCTGAAACTTTTTTGATTCATGCCGGGACGCCGGCATTGAACCACAAGACAGGGTCCGATGGCGACGTAGTCGACCCGGATTGCTGCAGCAAGTCACCAGAACCCAATGCCATCCGCTGCCCACTTTTTGGAATCATCGCCATGAAAATGAATACCCTCGTAAGACTGTCTACCTCCATCGCTCTGCTGGCTTCCGTGATGGCCGCACCCACTGTCGCCTTTGCACAATCCGGCTCACGCCTGTGCGGATGGACCGCGATGGTCCCGAATGGCCAGGTGATCGGTCTGTTGTACGAAGCCCGCACTGCCGATGCGTCGTACCACAAGCAGTGCGACGAAGTCATTTCGAAAATGAAAAGCAGCATCGACAAAGATCCGATGATGAGCAAGCTGCAATGGAGTCAAGTCAAGCGCGCAACCTGCGAATCAGTGGGTAAATATTTCACCAGCACCGCCAAGCCAAGTGAAGACATGTGCGATTCGATGGAAGCCAAAAATGGCTACAAGGTCGTCAAGGAAAGCGCTGCCGTTACCACGTACACGAAGCTGTAATTTTCCGGGTCGTTCTGGCGTGCGCGCCATCGCGTGCGCAGCCGGATGGACTGTCTGATGTTGCCGTGTTCTTTTTACGAGGGGCACGGCTTGCATTACTGAATCACTTTGCTGGCGCTTTGTCCGGCCACGCAGTGATCACCAAATATCGATTCATGGACCTTCTTGCTCTAGCTGAATCCATGCCGGATGGCCGCGCTTCGGTGCGCGCTCTGCATTCCACTTTCCTTCTGAAAAAAATCACCCAATGACGCGATCATCATGGCAAAAACAGGCAGGTGTGCTGCTGGTGTGCGCAAGCATGCTGGGCAACGTATTCGGCGAGATCCGGCGACCTGTCGTGCCGATGGCGGCGCGCAGCGAAAGCGTCACGACGGCGCTGGTCGATGCGTCCGTCCTTGTACCCGGCGCGGTCAGGCTGGTGGCGCTGCCGAAGATGACCGAAGACCAGATCAAGGATTTCATCGCGGACGTCTTGCAGGAGCTGGAATTTTCAGCCGGCTATCGGCGCGCTGGTCAGGATGCTCCCTTATTGCCACGTCAACCTGACAGCGTGATCAGTGGCGCGACGGCCGTGCGCAAGAGCGGCAGCAAACTCGACGTGCTGCAGTTCGGCTATGTGATCTCGCCACGGCGCAGCATCAAGCTGATGATTTACGGCGTGAGCATCAGCGCCGGCAGTGTCGCCGTCAATCCGGATGCGTCGGAAGATGTGCTCAATCCCATCCTGACAAAATTGCTCGAAGAATCGGTCAAGACGCGCTCGCGCCTGCGCCTGACGGATTTGCAGCCGAACGTGATCAACCTGTCCTACATTGACGCCGATGGCGCGCTGTTCGCGCTGCGCGCGATGGGCTACTCGGCCGTGACCGGCGAAGAAGCGCTGGGCATCGATGATTCATTCAAGGGGCGCGACGTTCCGTTGCTCAAGGGCAGTTCGGTCTCCGAAGAAGCGATGGCCGCCAGCGCCGCCGCGAAAGATATTGCCGCCAAGGCGCCTGCCGCAACGGCCGCCGCACCCGGAGCCATGTCGTTCTCGTTCGACAGCACGCCCGAACCGGTTCCCGGTGCCGGGCACGGTGACGACAAAAAGAAAGGCCCGAAAGTTTCCGGCTTCAAGAACCTGCCCTCGTCGATCGACTTCGACCGCTTGCCGCTGATTTACAAAATGCCGGCACCGGAGGCTTACAACGTCGGTCTCGTGGGTGCAAGCGAAAACCCGGCACCTGGCTCCAGCCAGGACCCCGCCACGAATGCGCTGGGACTGAGCATGATCCCGAGTGCCGCCACACCGCTGGGTCCGACCATTTCATCGGGCACATCGCAGTTGCTGGTGCTGACCCATCCGGATGACTTTAACCAGTTCACGAAGATCAAGCGCCTGATTGAGGACGTCATCGACAAGCCGGCCCGCCAGGTCTTCGTCGAGGGACTGGTACTTGAGGTGAGCAAGCAGGCCATCGAGGAACTGGGCGTGCAGTGGCAGAACAAGAAGGGCACCGGCTCGCTGCAGATCGGCACGCTGGTCCAGCTCGCGCCGAACGCCGGTCAGAGCGCACTGCAGGTCATCAAGGACAGCGCCGCCGCCGTCGATCCACGCCAGTTTTTGGCGCGTATCAATGCACTGGTCGATCGCAACAAAGCCGAGATCCTGTCGCGTCCCAGCATCCTGACGCTCGATAACCGCCAGGCCACGATACGGGTCGGTACCGATATCCCGATCGCCACCAGCAAGGACGCCAGCTCGGGTGCTGCCGGTGGCCGCGTCGCGTTCTCGTTCCAGTATTTGCCGACCGGCATCCTGCTCAATGTCCGGCCGCGCATCAACCAGGAAGGTCGCGAAATCAGCATGCTCATCGATGCCACGGTGTCGGCCACGGTGCCCGGTCAGGACTTGCGCGTGATCGACCCGACCACTGGCATCACGCTGGCCTCGGCACCATCGATTTCGACACGCCGGGTACAGACCTATGCGCGCATTGCCAACAACACGCCGTTGATCATTGGCGGTCTGGTCTCGCGAGATCAGACCAAGCAGGAAGACAAGGTGCCGGGCATTGCGGACGTACCGTTCCTTGGCAAGCTGTTCGGCTACGAACGGACCGAAGACGCCCGCCGCGAAGTCATCATCGTGCTCACGCCGTCGGTGCTGACCGAGGAATTCCGTGCGACCAAACCGCAGCTACCGAAGGACGACGACCGTTTCGACCTGACCAGCACGACGCTGTTTCGCGAAGCCTATCGGATCCGCGCCGAAGACCTGATCGACAGCCAGTACATCCGTTTCAACAAACGCTTGCTGACTTACCGCGCGATCGCCAACAACGTCATCACACGCCATCCGGAGTTCGAAAAGGCGACGCCGTTCGCGCAATTCCGCGGCACCCGCATACCGGGGGAATTCGTTTTCGTCTCCGGCATGATGAGCCGGATGCTGGCGCGCCTGAAAGCCGGCGAGGACGTCAATATCGACAAGCTCGCTTTCTTCGAAGGCACCACCGGTGCCGACTTCAACAAGGAATCAGTTGGCGGCTTGCTCAAGCGTCTGGGTGATGGCAAGACCCACGCCAGCTTCTTTGCAAAAAATCCCGGCAAGGCACTCACACTGCGCTTCAGTTTTGCGCGCGAATCCGGACAGGCGGGACAGTGGGCCACCGAACCGCTGGCTGATATCAAGTTAGTCGATTGCCCGGATCGCCAGACCTGGAAAAAACTGTTGTGGGACATGAACCAGCCAGTCGACGGCGTGCAGAAGTACTACACCATCGTGATCCAGGATGAGTCCGACCTCGAGCGCCTGAAGATCGCCATCGCACTGAAGAACACCATCCTCAACAACGGCAACGAGCAGGGCGTGGTGTTCGACAATTTCCTGCCAGGCCGCATGGTTGCGATGCAGGGCGTCAGTGCCGAGTGGGAGCGCACGCTGGAAGGCACGATCGCGCGGTATTACTACTACGGCGAACTGTTCTATCCGGCCTTTGCCGATGCGATGGAAGCGGCGATTCGCGATCTTGACACGACGCTGCACCGGCCTGAAATGGCACCCTACCTTGAAGGGATCACGCTGCCATGATCCTGCCGACCTGCTCGCGGAGAGGCCCATGCTGATCTCCGGTTTAAGCATCAAGATCACGATCCCGGTGGTCGTCATTGCGGCACTGGCGATCAGCCTGACGGCCTTCCTCAATCACGGCAAATTCGACCGGACATTGAGCGAACTCGAACACAGCCGCACGCAGTTCGTCGTCAATGACATCCATGCCAATCTCGATACCGGCATCACGCTGGGCCTGCCGCTCAAGGGGTTGGACAATGCTCAGGAAGTGATCGACTTCGAGGCGCGCAAGGACATGAGTATCCTGTCGATCAGCATTTTTGA
>CANFED010000316.1 GCA_947445995.1 Oxalobacteraceae bacterium
AGCTTTACAGGGAAAATAAAAAATGAACAAGAACAAGGCTGCATTCTGGATGTTTGTCGTACTGCTGCTGTCCTACGTCGTCAATGCAATGGATCGCCAGCTGTTTTCCGTACTGGCACCCGATGTGCGCAAGGCGCTTGGATTATCGCTGCCAGAAATCGGATTGGCGGCAACCGTTTTTACCCTCGGCATGGGGATCGCCGGCATTCCAACCGGCTATTTGCTCAGTCGCATGTCGCGCCGCGGCGTTGTCATACTGGGCTTGGTCATCTTTTCAACGGCAACCCTGCTGACGGCTTACTCGCACGGCATGGCCGACCTGCTGCTTTATCGATTTATTTCGGGCTTGGGCGAGGCGATGCAGCTGACAGCGCTGCTGGCCATCGGCACCACTTACTTCATGAACCATCGCGCAGTAGCCGCTAGCTCGCTCAATTTTACGTTTGGCATTGGGGCCGTGATCGGGCCTAACCTGGGCGCCGCGATCCTCGGCAAAACCGAATGGCAAACACCCTTTGTTGTCTTCGGGCTAGCCGGAATTGTTGCGCTCGTGCTGATTCTCCTGTTTGTCAAACCATGGTTCAGCGAGGTCCGGGCGGAGCAACAGTCGGCCAGCCTGACCTCCGAAGAAGGTTTTGCCGATTCCATCTGGGCCCGCCAACCGCTGACGCTGGCCATCGCCACCATGTTCGCCGGACTGGCGATCTACGGGTATCTCGGACTGTATCCAACCTACCTGCGCGAAGCACTTGGTTTCACGCCCAAGCAAGCCGGGCTGGCGGTCAGCTTTTATGGTTTCGGCGCGCTGCTTTCACTCTTCGGTGGCTGGCTTGGTGACAAGTACGACTTTCGCAAGCTGCTCGTCGCTGCGCTGGTGATTGCTGCGATCTCGGGCGGAATGTTGTTCACCGGGCTGGAAAAATCGCTCATGCTGCACATCGTGTTTTCATTCGTCTTTGGTGCGGCAATCAGCGGCATGGTCTACGCCAATCTGTCTGCGGGGATTATCAAGTCGGTCAAGCGCATTCATGCCGCGAATGCATCCGGCCTGTTTGTTGCAAGCCTGTACATCCCTGCTGCGTTCGCCGGTTATCTGCTCGGAACGTTGAAAGTGAACTTCGGCTGGTCGATCGCCGGCCTGGTGCAGGTCTCAGGCTGCGCCATCATTGCCGCTGCACTGACGCTGTTAGCGGCATCCGGTCAATCGAAGGCGGCGCGCGTCTAAGGATAAGGAGCGGATTGGAAAGTGGCTTGCGGTACGGCGCGCTTGAGCGCTGATTGAACCAGCATAAAGAAAAGGCGCCGAAGCGCCTTTTCTTAACAACGAACTGACCTTATTGCCAGCCTGCCCGATCGTAAATCTTTTGCACTTCATTCTGGTTTTTCGCCAGCACACCGACGTTGAGTGTCTCCGGCTTGAACTTGCCCATTTGTTCGAGCGCCGGGTTACTGATCTTTACGCTGGTGACCACCGGCCATTCATTGTTGCCGTCCGCGAAATACACTTGCGCCTGATCCGAGGCCAGGTACTCAAGGAATTTCACGCCAGCTTGCTTGTGCGGCGCATTTTTTAGCAAGCCGCCGCCGGAGATATTGACGTGCGTGCCAGTGGTTGCCTGGTTCGGCCAGACGATCCCCACCGACGCCATCACCTTGCGATCTTCCGGCTTGTCCGAACGCATCAAGCGCGCGATGTAGTACGAGTTGGCCAGCGCCACGCCGCACTCGCCGGCAGCGACAGCCTTGATCTGATCGGTGTCGCCGCCTTTGGGCGAACGGGCAAAATTATTCACCATCCCGGTGGCCCAAGCGGTCGTTTTTTCTTCGCCCTGATGTGCCAGGAACGAGGCACCTAGCGACAGGTTGTAGGGGTGCGAACCGGACCGCACGCAGACCTTGCCTTTCAGGCGCGGGTTGGCAAGGTCGTCGTAGGTCTGGATTTCGGCTGGATTCATCGTCACCTTGTTGTAGACAATGACGCGGGCGCGGGTAGAAAACGCATACCAGTCATCGGTACGCAAGTTGGCCGGGATGCGTTCGGCCAGCAGCTTCGAGTTAGTCGGGCCGAACAGATTGAGTTCGTCCGCTTTGGCCAGACGGGCCGCATCGACGGTAATGAAAACATCGGCCGGACTGTTGATGCCTTCGTTCTTGATTCGTTCCAGCAATTCGTTTTCGCCGGCTTCGATACGATTGACCTTGATGCCGGTCAGTTTCGTAAAATTTCCGTACAAGGCTTCGTCGGTCTGGTAATGCCGTGCCGAATAAATATTGACGACATTTTCCTGCGCTGCTGCTGGGATCGCGGCCAGGATGAACAAGGATGCTACTGCTATGCCAATTGGATTCATGGAGCCCGCCAGTTGAGAAGAGGCGTTGAGCGTAACAAAGATTGCCTGCGAATGCAAACCAGTCGCATCTGGAGAGGCGACATCAGCGTAGCCTTGCCGGAACTCCGGCAGTCTCAGCAGTCCGCTCGCTTATAATGCGTGGCTTCACCAAGACAAGGAATTATTCGTGGACGTAAAAGATAGCAATGGCAACCTGCTCGCTGACGGTGATTCGGTCAGCCTCATCAAGGATTTGAAAGTCAAGGGCACCTCGGTCACCCTCAAGCGCGGCACCATCGCCAAGAACATCCGCCTGACCGATGATCCGGAAGAAGTTGAATGCAATGTCGAGAAGGTCAAGGGACTGGTCCTGAAAACCTGCTTCCTGAAAAAAGCCTGACCGACACCATTGCAATGGACATCGACACAACCGCCGTCAATCGTCTAAGGCATCGCTTTGGTGAGCACGACCAAGTCTGGCTGTTTGGTTACGGCTCGCTGATTTTCAAGGCAGATTTCACTTACCTTGAACGCAAGCCGGCCAGCATCCGTGGTCATGTGAGACGCTTCTGGCAAGGCTCGCACGATCATCGCGGCACGCCAGAATCTCCGGGGCGTGTGGTGACGCTGGCACCGCAAGCCGGTGCGACTTGCTCCGGCATGGCGTATCTGATCCGGCCTGACGTATTCGACTACCTTGATCACCGCGAAAAAAATGGCTACCTGCGTTTCAGCACGACCCTGACATTTGACGATGGCACTCACGCGCCAGGGCTGGTGTATATTGCCGATCCGGATAACGCTGCCTACCTGGGACCGGCCGCCGATGTCATCATCGCTTGCCAGATCGCCGCTGCCAGCGGACCAAGCGGACGCAATCGCGATTACCTGACCGAACTGGCCGACGCCCTTGATGCACTCGGCGACGTCGACCCGCACGTGCAAGCCCTCGTGGCGTGCCTGCCTCCTGATTCTTCACCCTGACACCTTTAACAACACCGATTCACGATGAACATTCTTTACCTCGATTTCAATGGCGTACTGCACGACAGCATGGTCATGCGCAACCGCAAGCGCGGCCTTTATCTGGCCAAGGCCGAACGGAGTTTTTTCGAATGGATGCCCATCCTCGACGAACTGCTGGCCCCGTATCCGGACCTGAAGATTGTACTGTCGACGAGCTGGGTGCGCGCCGTCAGTTTCGATACGGCCAAATACGATTTATCGCCGGGTTTGCAGGAGCGTGTGATTGGCTCAACCTTCCATCACCCTGGCCTGTCGCAAACGGCGTTCGACACGATGTCGCGCGGTTTGCAGGTACTCGGCGACGTCGAACGACGCAAGCCGGCCAACTGGTTTGCCATCGACGATGACGCGTTCGGCTGGCCGGCGGCGTACCGCAACAAGCTGGTCGAGACCAAACCCGATCTGGGCTTGAGCGATCCGGCGGCGCAGGATGCCGTGCGGTCCATGCTGGCGGCGCTGTAAGTCAATGAACAGTCTGTTGTATGTGATGGCGTTCTGCGCCGGTGCGGCGATCTCGATGCAGGCCGCCATCAATGGTCGGCTCGCGTTCAACATCGGTGGCAACACCGTGATGGCCGCATTGATTTCATTTTGTATCGGTACGATGGTCCTGACCGTCGCGGCGGTCTCGCGCGGCGGCATCGGCAACAGCCTCGCTGCCCTGCCGAACCAGCCGCCGTGGGTATTTGCCGGCGGCGTGCTGGGTGCAGGTTTCCTGTTCACGACGGCGTTCCTCGCACCGCGTATCGGCCTGACCAGCATGCTGGTGCTGATCATCGCGGGACAATTGCTGATGTCGATCACAGTCGACAATTTTGGCTTGCTGGGCTCGGCCTTGCGCCCCGTGTCGCCGGTGCGATTAACCGGTGTGGTGTTGGTGCTGGGCGGCGTGCTGCTGACCTTGTTTGGTGACCGAATCGGCAAGTAGCCGTATTGGCTTGCAATAGAAAATGGTTCAGATCGCAATCAGCGCCGTCTTGAGTACAGATTAATTGCGACTCAGCGGCGACTCGTACTCACATTATTTGCGAATCAGCTCACGCACTTTTGCGGCCAGCTTGCAATCAACTACCGCCAGCTCACTTTAATTGCGACTGAACGAAATACTGGAAGTAGTGGTTCGAAGATCCCGCATGAACTGTTGCGACAGCAATAAAACGGTCGATTTTTGCACTTTGATTTGCGTAACG
>CANFED010000317.1 GCA_947445995.1 Oxalobacteraceae bacterium
CAAGATCGCGTCTTTCCGTTCTGCTGAATAAGCGTTCACTGCTTGTCTTTGCTCCGCCCCCTCATCGTTAGTAATAAATCAGATGACGCGACAGGTATCGTGACATAGGGGGGTACGGACAGCGCGCAGGATTGCGATTATTAATTTGGCAGCGGGCATTGCGCTGGCTTTCACTGCCGTTATTTTGTTCGGCAAATACCAATGAACAGATGCGGTGACCGCTACGTTTTGAACCGGAAACTTGCATTGACTATGTACCGCAAAAAAGCCGCGTTACCAATACAGATTTTGAAGACAGGACGTTTTTGGCGGTCATGTTGAAAACGTGATTGTGCCGAGATGGTCCGACATTCGCCATCACCCAACCGTCAACTCGATAGGAGAAGCGACATGATAAAAATCGATCAACTTGAAAACTGGATCAACCGAAATCAGGGAGGACGCAGGTCTCGTGGGGAAAGAAACCGCGCCATGTTCATGGCGATCCGAAACGACGTAAAGAACGTGCTTGAAGCGGGTTACGCCGTCAAAACTGTTTGGGCGTATTTACGAGACACCAACGGGTTACCGTTCGGCTACGAGACTTTCCTGAAGTACGTAACACAACAGAAATTCGAAACACATACATCATCGTCTGCAATGTCACCGCTCCTTTTCAATAGCGAGCAACGGCGTACTGCAGTGGAATCTGACCCGGACGAAATTCAAACGAGGTCAGATGACCTGAAGAAAAAAATGACGGCTCTTTCAACACGTAGTCCTGATCTTGGATGATAGCTATTGGTGATCTGCTTTTTCGGAAAGTAACTTTTCGAAATTGATTGCCCCCGGATTATCGGCGGCGATGTGCTCACCGATAGCATTTCGGTCATCGCACGCCAGCGCATCGAATCTAGTTTCACGAATCAGCACCTGGCATCTTGCATCGTGTCACTTCGCTCCGGGCAGCCACTTCGGCTTCGATAGCAGCAATCACATCACCGGCGTTATCAGTGTCCAGTCCGTTTGCACCTCACGTCGAAAGCATGCGTCGTATTAAGAGACCTCTTGCTGCTTTACAGATTCATGTAGTCGCGCGGTGGTCGTATAACGCGTCGATAAAGGTCCTTGAAAGTGAAGCAGATAGTGCCAAAGCAGACGACCTTGCACAGCCATTGTCATGCCCGTTCCGTGCTGCTACTGAGCGCAACGTTCGCAAAGTCACTCAAGTCGACAATAGCGCCAGCGTCCGAACCGTCAGAAATTGTGTGATGCAGTCGCTATCAAACCCCACGGACGGCTCCTGGATATTGGGATACCAAGGCATCAGCCGTCAGCAACGTAATGCCTTCGACGGTCGCTTGCGCGACAAGCATGCGATCAAACGGATCTTTATGAATTGACGGCAATCCTTCAACAGCCACGGCGTGTTCACTGTTGACGGGCAACTCGCTGTAGCCATTGTCCAGCAACCCTCTGCATAACACCCTTGGATCCACTTGAAAGTCAGAACGGCCCAATGCCGATCAGGAATCCTAGTCGTTTCGCCTGGCCCGCCTCAGGGGCATCGAGCGCCATCACCTTCACCATTGGCCGACCAGCTCGCCCAGACTTCGCAAGCGCTGCTGGCAACCGACACAGTCCTCGCGGGCCATCATGTCGCGCTGGCCAGCTTTTTCCCGCAGTTGCCACCCACGACACCGTCTCCAGTTGCCGTCAAGATCCTGGCCGATTGCTCCGGATCAATGACCGGTGACAGCATCGATGCGGCGCGACGTGCGATCCGGGTAATCGCAGCACAGTTCAACGAAGGCGACGCGTTTTGCCTGTCGCGCTTTGGAAGCACGGTTGAGCAGCAGGCGGCCACCTTGCGGCCGGTAACGCCGGCGACGCGTGCAGCGGCCTGCGACTGGAGCGACCATCATGAAATGGGCCCGGCCGTTTTCTTCCAGCAGTCGGCAATCACTCATCGTGATCCCTGCCTTCAATGCCATCAAGTAGTACGCGTACTCAATACGGCCGTAGTGCGACCCTGCCCCCAGTTCGCTGTCCGCGCCGATGCCATCAAATTTCAAGAGCCAGTGAACAAAACCGTCTTCCACGTTGAACTGGCCTGGCCGGATCTCGCCGGTGGCTTCATTCCAGGCAATGACTGCTTTGGCGCGGGCGCCTCCGGCAGAGGTACCCACCTGCAGGATGTTGACCAAGGCCGCACTGGTACTGTCTTCGGAATCAAAGTTTCCACGAACCGCCTTGCGGGCGCTTTCCACCAGTGCATTCATTTTCAGGGCGGCGGTTGAACGCGGCTTGTTCGGGCCGATGACGGGTTTGAATTCCAGCGCCCCCATGCCACGTTTCCCCATGTAGGCGAGCCGATCCAACGCGGTGATTTCGTCTTTCGCAATACCCTTTCTGGCCAGGTAGGCATCAATCAGGGCGTTGCCGAAATCGTCCGGCAGGGCATCGGCAATGAGTGCAGGCAACCCCTTGTACGTCATTTTCGGCAGGTCGGGAAAAACGAACGGACTGCCCGCTCTCGACAAAGGCATCTGCAGCGGGGATAGCGCGATTCCCTTGGCGATGAATTCTTTCGCATATTCGAACGCTTAGCAATTGAACTTGTCATCGCGGGCAATAGCACCGACCCGTTGGCCCCAGATCGACACCTCGATGAGAGTGGTGGGCTTATGCATGGCTGCGTGGCTTTCTTGGCGAGTAAGCGCGTTGTAGAGGGGTCTTTGTTGTCTTCAGCATTTGCATCGGGCTCACCGTGGGAACGGGAGCGAGCATGTCGATAAAATCGATGCGACCTAGTGCGCGCAGGACAGCCAACATGGTTTTCAGCGAAACGCCGCTTCCTGTTTCAAGATTTCGCAAGGCGCTCAGCGAAACCCCGGCCTTCTCGGCCAAGGTTTTCTGATCCGTGTCATCGCTCAGACGCAGCGCTCTGAACTGGCGGCCCAATCTCTCCTCGAACTCATTGAGGGTTGCATGCTCTTCCACAATACTTGCTCCTACAATAATTAGGGAAAAATACTCGCTCAAAACGTTTAATTACAATTATTAAAATACAGTTTAAATTCACATTAAAAGTGCAAATAGGGCTATTAAAGGTATAGGCGTTCACAAAAAATGCAATAGCAATTTTTATGACTCAATAACAATCACTCTGGGATGGCGTGATCTCTTCTAGGCGACTGATGAATGTCTCGAGGGCAGGGACGACAAGATCCCTTGTCCTCTACTTGCTAGGTGCAGCGCGCCGTCGACGTCGGGAAACAGGACGGTTTTGCGGGGTGACAAGATGGCCTGCCCTATTTTTGAGGAGCGTGGTCAGGGAAATCTCCGGAAGGTGGAGAATGTTATCGGCCGGCACCACGCTCTATGCATTAGTTGCCTGGTATGCATGGCCTGGCCGGTGCGGCTAATGCAAAAGGGCATCTAACGACGACCGATGAGTCCGATAGCACCACCTACCGCTACAACGGCTTTGGCCAACTGCCTGGCAGCGCAGACCCTCTCGTCAATTCAGGCAAGACGTTCAACGTACAACGCCTTTCCCCCGCTTAGCGGCAGCCACCACGTCCACCTGCGCCTGCTGTTCCTTGTAACGGATGCTGGCATTGCGGCCCGGTTCCGGCACCCGGCCAAACTGCGCCAGTTCATGCACGACCATGGTCTTGCCCACTTGCTGGTACACCCCGTCCCGATCCGCATGCACAATCATGCCGTCGTGGTGCCGGGTCCGGTCGGCCGGTTCGGACAGATACAGGTTGTACAGGCCGGGCCTGATGGCGCCGGCCTTGTCGACCCGTGTCGTCACCCACTGCCCGTCCTGCTCTTCCTACAAGAGCTTCTACCCGTTCATCACCAGCAAACGCTGTTTCATCGCAAGCCTCCTGTCGTCATGGCGGACTCACGCTTCCCGTAAAGCCGTAAGACGTACCTGCGCCAGACTGACTTCGGCTTCCTCGCCGTTATCGTCATAGCGCAACCACGCCAGTCCCTCCGCTGACGGACGACGCTTGAGGATCAGGCGGGCATGCCGACGCTGGTGCCGTACTTGCAAAACGACTTTTTTCATGACCTCCTCCTGCGCCGGATCACCCGGCAAACCTAGCGCGTTCGTGCCGTCGTAAGCGCCGGCCTCGATCAGGTCCGGTTCGTCGTCTACTACCTCGTCAGCTTGAGCGGTCCGCTCCCTACTTTCCAGAAAACTGCGCAGCAGCTTGACCGCGCTGCGCGTGACTTCCTGGTCGGGGTCGGCCAGCCAGTCGGTCACCTCTTGCGGCATCGTCTTGTACATCAGCAGCATTTCGTTGACCAGCGTGACATCACGGGCGCGTCCCGAACTGAATGCATCTGCAATCGGATCCGGCAGGTCCAGCAGGTTGGCATGTTGCGTCACGAACGCGGGCGACTTGCTGATACTGCGCGCGATGTCGCGCTTGGTGATGTCCTTGGCGACTTCGCGGCCGATGTAATCGGCGATCTCGCGGGCAGTCAGTTCAT
>CANFED010000318.1 GCA_947445995.1 Oxalobacteraceae bacterium
CGACTTCAATGCGCGATGCAGCGCATCATCGCCATCGCCCTGCTGGCCGGTTTTCTGACATTGCCAGCGCCCGCGACAGCACAAAATGCAGCAGTCGCAGCCGCCGGCGCACCAGCACAAAAAATACTGCGGGTCTGTCAGGACCCCAACAATTTGCCCATGTCGGACCAGCAGGATCGCGGTTATGAAAACAAGCTTGCCGAGCTGTTTGCCAGGAAGCTGGGCTGGAAGCTCGAACATAGCTGGTATCCGCAACGCATGGGCTTTGTCCGTAACAGCCTGAAGGCCAAGATCGACGGTACCGATACCTTCAAGTGCGATGTGGTCACCGGCGTATCGACCGATTTCGAGATGGGACTGGTGACGCAGCCGTACCTGGCATCCACCTATGCGATGGCCTATCTCAAAGGCAAAGGACTCGATGCCATCAAGACACCCGCTGATCTGCTCGCGCTGCCGAAGGCGACCCGAGACAAGCTGAAGATCGGCATTTTTGCGCGCTCTCCTGCTAGCGACTGGTTGCTAAAAAATGGCATGATCGGCCAGATGGTGTCGTACTCGCCGCAAACCGGCGATCCGGATCAGTACGCGGGCCAGCTGATTGATCGCGACCTCGCCAACGGCACGGTCGACGTGGCCATTGCGTGGGGGCCTGTCGTCGGGTATTTCGCCAAGCATGCCGCAGGCGCGCCGATCACGGTCGTGCCATTCAAGCCGGAAGAGGACGGCATCCGTTACGGTTTCAGTGTGGCGATGGGCGTGCGCTATGGTGATAACAAGCTGCGCGACCAGCTCGATGCCTTGATCGCGTCCAGTCAGCCAGAGATCGCCCGGATTTTCGAGGACTACGGCGTACCGACCACCGCACTGCCCGCAAAGTCCTCGGCTAAGCCCTCCTGAGCGGGGACGTCGCCGTCACATTCACCCCCAGGATCGGGGGAACGCCAAGGAGACTCACGATGCCTATTCCACCGACACTGCGCGCAGGCCTCATCGTGCTAGCCGCAGCAGCACTGATGGCAATCGGCACCAGTGCCAGCCTTGCACAGGAAATATCGCAGCCCGAAAAAATTCTGTTCCAGAGCAAGCACTTCGGCACCATCAAAAAGCCGACCCAGGTGCGCTACGCCTACCACCAGGAAGCCGCCGCACCGGACGCTTTCGACGACACCGTGACACTCACGGTCAGGAAGGTCAATGCCGACGGCACGGCTTCCGTGGCCGCGCAATTCCTGACGGGCAGCCATGCGATCGCGATCGCGGACATTGATCAGGCCCAAGGCAATCCGGCCATCCTTGGTTTTCTGGAACGCGATATCGCGGAAATGAAGCGCCTGACCGGTGGCTCGACGAACTATTTTCGCAAGCGCATCCGGCTTGCTCTGGCTGCCCCCGATGCAGCGGTCAAGACGATTACGGTGAATTACGCCGGGCACCCGATTGCCGCGCAGGAGATTACGGTGCGCCCGTACGTCGATGATCCGCTCAAAGATCGCTTCGGAAAATTTGTCGAGAAAGAGTATGTCTTTGTCATCAGCGATGTCATACCGGGTAGTGTGTATCAGGTCTACACGACGTTGCCCGTGGATCAATCTTCGACCGTGATTGCCACCACGATGACCATCGTCGACGGAAATTCGGTCGCGAAGAAAAATGCAGGACCGAAGACATGATCGACCGTCTGGCGGTAGCCATGCGAGCTGGCAAACCGCAGGAATCTGCAGTTGATTACCTATAAATTCAAAGCTCACAATCGGACGCCATTGTGAAAATTTTTATATGTGAACACGCTTGTCACGCGTTGTCTGCCGACACGCCCTTGTCGTCATCGTCCGATTTTCGGGGTGACGTGTTGTTGAGCGCGCTGCTGGCCGACCTGTCGCGTATCGACGACTTGCCGCTCACTGTATTGCGACTGGCCAGCGCAAGTTTGCGCGACCTGCCCGACAAGGTGAACGTTGTCATTGCCGAGGATGACGACAGTGCCGATGTCCTCGCCCGCTGCATTGCCGACGCCGACGCCGTCTGGCCGCTGGCACCGGAATCGCATGGACTGCTCGAATCGATTTCCAGGACAACACTGCAAAACGGCAAACTGCTCATTGGCAGTTCTCCTGATGCCGTGCATCTGGCAGGCAGCAAATACCTGACTTCGCAAGTACTGCGCGCCGCCGGCATCGCGATGGTACCGACGTATTTTTCGACTGACACCTTGCCTCGCAATTCGCATGCGTGGATCGTCAAGCCGGATGACGGTGCCGGTTGCTCGGACATCCATCTGTTTTCGAACGCCGACCTGGCCAGGGAATGGATTGCCGCCAGATCTGCCTGCAACGTGGTCCTGCAGCCGTATGTGGCCGGTCGGCCATGCAGCCTGTCACTGCTGTGCGGCAGCAATGAGGTATTCCTGCTGGGCTGCAGCGAGCAGCGCATCGCGGCGGCGGACAATCAGATTCATTCACTGGGCAGTACGGTCAATAGCATCAGCGATAGTGATGGCCGTCTGGAACGACTGGCACGCCGCGTGGTGGCGGCGATTCCCGGACTGTGGGGCTATGTGGGCATCGATATCATCGTCACCGAACAAGGCCCGGTCGTGCTGGAAGTCAATCCGCGCATGACCATCTGCCACGCGGGATTGCATGACTCCATCGGTGTCAATCCCGCCGGCATGCTCATCGACATGTTGCGCAGCGGCCGCTGCAGCGAACCGCGCCACCATAAAAAGCGGCAGGTCAGTATCGATGTCGATAATGGATTGCCGCGCCGCTGAGTCCGGCTAATCTGCCGGCGCTATCAGTACGTATCGCGGGAGGCAATCGCGATATCGAGTCTGCCCAGCTTGCGATACAGCGTATTGCGACTGAGATTGAGCTGGCGCGCGACTTTGCTGAGGTTCCAGCGCGACAGCTTCAATTGCCGGATCAGCGCGTCGCGCTCGGCCAGCTCCAGCGAATTGAGCAAGGCGAGCGGACCGGATTCATTCTCCGGCAGTGACACGACATTGGCCTCCCCGGCGCTTCTGGCGGACGTAAAAAAATCCGGCGGCAAGCAATCGAGATGCAGCGCATCGCCATCGCGCAACGCCACCATGGTGCGCAGGACGTTGCGCAATTGCCGGATATTGCCTGGCCAGGGATGGCGATCCAGGGCCGCCATCAGCGGGTCATCGATGGTGACGAGGGCGTCATCAGGCATTTCCTGTTGCAGCACGAACCGGATCAGTTCCTGCCGATCACCACGCTCCCGCAGCGGCGGCAAAGTCAGGGTCAGGCCCTGGATCCGGTAGTACAGATCTTCGCGAAATGCACCGCTGGCGATCTTGGCCGGCAAATCACAATGGGTCGCACTGATCAGGCGGATGTCGAGCTTGATCGCGGTTTCGCTGCCGAGCGGGACGACCTCGCGCTCTTCGAGCACACGCAGCAAACGGGCTTGCAGTGAAATGGGCATGTCACCGATTTCATCGAGGAACAGCGTGCCACCGTTGGCCTGGAATAGTTTGCCGCGCTGGCCTTCCTTGTTCGCACCGGTGAATGCGCCAGACTTGTAGCCGAACAGTTCGCTTTCGATCAGCGACTCCGGGATCGAGGCGCAATTGATCGCGACATAAGGCTGGTGCGCCCGCTGGCTCGACAAATGGATGCCCTTTGCAAAGAGTTCCTTGCCGGTGCCGGTTTCACCGTACAGCAGGATGGCAACGTCGCGTTCGATGATCCGCAGCGCAGTGCGGATATTGTGTTCCATCACCGCATCCGGGCCGCACTGCAGACGCTCCAGCGGCGCGCGCGATTTGGCACCGACCTCTCCCATGACGACCGGTGCTGCCGCACCGCCAAAGGTTTGCGGGACCGGATTGGCAACGCTCGCGCAGGCCACCGCGCACGCAAAAAAACGCCGTCCATGACGCGCATCGAACACCACTGCCGGGGTCGGCCCGTGCCGGATGCTGGCGCGCAGCAGCGATTCGAAGGACACATTAAAAAAGCCATCCAGTGGCTGCCCGACGATATCGGCAGGTGCGATGCCCAGTTGTGCCAGCGCGTTGCGGCTGGCCCCCAGCACGCGGCAGTCGGCATCGACCGCAACAAGGCCTTTGCTCAGAGTCGCGACGAACTCCGGTCGGGTATGAAAAGCGAACAGGCGCGCGCTCGGGAACTCGGTCACGAAAATCCTGTTTTCGATTTCCTGTACGGACATTTTTACCAGCTCCAGCACATGGCGTGGCACCCGGTGTACTTCCCCCGAGGCATCCAGCACTGCCATCAACTGACCGCGCCAGTCGAGGACCGGCGCACCCGCGCAGGTCAGACCGGTATTGCGATACAGGTAGTGGTCATTCTGGTGAATCATGATCGGCCGCTGTTCCTGCAGGCAGGTTCCCATCCCGTTGGTGCCCTGAAAACGCTCGGACCACACGGCACCGGCGATCAGGCCCGATCTGGACGCCGCATGCGTGAACCCCGGATCGCCGAAATAGTTCAGCAG
>CANFED010000319.1 GCA_947445995.1 Oxalobacteraceae bacterium
GCCGCTGATTTCATCAGCGTGAAGACCTGTGTGTTATCGAGCGTGCCGTGGAAGGTATCGGCACCGAGGCCCATCGCTCCGAGGAATACGTCAGCACCGCCATGCGTTTCGCTGCCAGCCGGCACACGCACTGCGGCTTCCTGGTGGTAATTTTTGTCGTAGACCAGCGCATCGGTCAGATCTGCCGTCGTGCTGCGGTTGGCTTGCACGCGATTTTCGCCATTGCCGAACACCAGCGTGGTGTAGGGCTTGCCGTCAATATCCTTGGCCGGCTTGCTCGGATCGGTATAGGCGCGCATCAGGCCCAGAATGCCGGGATTGGCATCGGTGGTTTTTCCGGTCAGTGCCGCGTAGCCATTCATGACCATCGTGTGATCGTGATCAGCAGTGACGATGATCAGTGTATTGGCCAGCGTCGGATCAGTCAGGCGCACCTTGGCGATGGTGGCGTTGATTGCTTCATCGAAAGCTTTGGCATCTTGCAGCGCCTTGCGGGCCAGTGTCGGGTGCAGAGCCTGATCAATCCGTCCGCCCTCGACCATCATGAAATAGCCCTTCTGATTTTTCGAGACGATGTCGAGTGCCTTGCCAGCCATCTGGGCCAGGCTAGGCTCTTTGGCCGGATCGCGATCGATGTCGAAATTCATGTGACTTGCCGTGAACAGTCCGAGCAATTTGGTGGTGGTATCCGGCACGCCATCGAGGCCGGCCTTGTCGTTGATGAACGTGTAGCCTTTGCTTTTCATTTCGGCAGTCAGGTCGCGGGTGTCGCTGCGTGCCGAACCGGTCGCTGCGCCTTTGGGCTGGAAATTCTGCCAGCCGCCGCCAAGGACGACATCCACACCGTCAGCGCCCAGTGCGGCGTTGTAGCCGGCACCGCCTGGAACGAGTTGCGCGGCAATCGTGTTCTCGGCATCGCGGTGACAGACGTGTGCGTACGTTGCTGCGGGTGTCGCATGCGTGACGCGGGTGGTGGTCACGACGGCAGTGCCGCGACCGGCGGCTTTGGCCAGTTCGAGCAAGGTCGTTACCGACGAGCCATTGCCGGTGGCCGGACAGGTACTGTCGGCACCGCTCAGATAGGGTTTACCGTTGGCATCGGTCGGGTGCGTATCCGCAGTCGACGAAATAACTTCATTATTGGTTTTGACACCCGTCATGTAGGCCGCCATCGATGGGGCGCTGTCGGTGACTTGCGCATCATTCGAATACGTCTTGACGAAGGCGGTCTCCGGGAACTGGTCAATGGTCAATTCGCCGTCTTCGCCGACGGCATAGATGCGCGCGGCAGTCATCGGCACCATGCCGTAGCCGTCGCCAAGAAAAAGAATCACGTTTTTAGGGGGGGCAACGGTGGACGTTACCGACGTTCCGCAAGCGGCAAGTCCGCACGCCGAGGCAATCAGCAAGCCAATCAAACGAATGCGCATGGTTCACTCCTGTTAAAAATGGAGAGTTTATGTAGCGCACATGACCGCTTGATGACGAACCGACAAGAACTGATTTTCAGTTGCTTCAGAATTAATTTCAGACGTTATTGAATTTCCACTTGTGCCAGGCTGACAGCACGGCGTTCGGATATTCAGGGCGGCCACGACTGCCGTTATAGCGGCCCAAAGCCAGGTACAAGTCGCCACGTTCCATGTCGATATACATGCGCAAAATCGAACATCCGTAGCGCAGGTTCGCCTGCATGTTGAACAGTTTTCTGCGGTCACTATCGCCAATCACGCGTGACCAGAATGGCATGACTTGCATGTAGCCATGTGCGCCAACCGGCGACAGCGCGTATTTGCGAAAGGCGGATTCAACCTGAATCAGCCCAAGCACCATCGCCGGATCGAGACCTGAGCGACGGGCTTCGTACCAGACCGTTTCAAGAAACTCAATACGCACCTGTACGTCGGGCAATCTTTTTTTCAGGCGATCGGACATCTCGCCCAGCCAGGACAGATAGTGGATGCGGTCCTGGATATCAGTGAAGCGCACTTTCATCGGCGCCGAACCGGTGATGGCATGCGACAAGGCGAGCCGAACCGAGTCGGCCATCGCCTCTTCTTTCTGGTTGCCTGCCCAAGCACTGCCGGTGATTAGCAACAGCACCAGCAATTTCAGGATTGCTTTCATTTCTTCTCCGGATTTCAACGTCATCGAACTTGTCCCGCGCTACTACGTTCCAACACGCCAATGTCGATAAGTGGCAGCACAGGACAGAACGTTCCGTCGGCGCTGGCAAGCCTAGGCCAGCAAGCGCGCCCGGACAAAGGCCACGGCATCGGCCAGATCGACGGCCGTCGCGGCGGTTTCGCGACGTCCCTGATATTCCAGCTTGCCGTCCTTGAGACCACGGTCGCCGATGACTATCCGGTGCGGCACCCCGATCAGCTCCCAGTCCGCAAACATCGCGCCCGGACGCTCGCCACGGTCGTCGAGAATGGCATCGATACCAGCGGCCAGCAAGTCGGCCAGCAAGGTGTCTGCGGCATTCTTGACGGCTTCATTGCGATCGTAGCCCATCGGGCACAGCACGATTTCGAACGGCGCAATCGATACCGGCCAGATGATGCCCTTGTCATCGAAATTCTGTTCGATGGCCGCACCGAGGATGCGCGTGACGCCGATGCCGTAACAACCCATCTGCAGCAACTGTGGCTTGCCGTTTTCATCGAGAAAAGTCGCCTTCATGTCTTCCGAGTAGCGCGTGCCGAGCTGAAAGACATGGCCAACTTCGATACCGCGCTGGATCGCCAGCACGCCCTTGCCGTCCGGCGAGGCGTCGCCAGCGACCACATTGCGCAAGTCGAAGCTGGCGGGTTCCGGCAAGTCGCGGCCCCAGTTGACGCCGGTGAAGTGGAAGTCGACCGCATTCGCACCGCAAATGAAATCGCTCATGTGGGCGACGCTCACATCGGCCACCACATGCACCGGCTTGACGGTATTGATCGGACCGAGATAACCCGGTGGCGTGCCAAAGTATTCGATGATTTCCGCTTCGGTCGAGAACCGGTAGCCCGATAGGCCAGGTACCTTGCTGGCCTTGATCTCGTTGAGGTCATGGTCACCGCGCAGTAACAGCAGCCAGACTTGCTTGTCTACGATGACACCGTCGGTTTCGGTATCAACCGTCAGGACCAGCGATTTCACGGTCTGCTGCAGCGGCACCGCCAGCAGCGCGGCGACGTCCTCGCACTTGGCTTTGCCGGGGGTTGCAGTCTTGACCAGGTCCTGGGCCGGAGCCGCACGCGGCGTCGTGATGGCCGCAGCTTCGGCGGCCTCCATGTTGGCGGCGTAATCGGAGGTCGGACAATAGACGATGGCGTCTTCACCGGTGTCGGCGATGACATGAAATTCATGCGAGCCGGAACCACCGATGGCACCGTTGTCGGCCGCCACCGGGCGAAAGCCCAGGCCAAAGCGCGTGAAGATCCGCACATACGCATCGAACATGATCTGGTATGACTGCTTCATGCCGGCCGGATCGCGGTCGAACGAATACGCATCCTTCATTGTGAATTCGCGCCCGCGCATCAGGCCGAAACGGGGCCGGCGCTCGTCGCGGAACTTGGTCTGGACATGGTAAAAATTGACCGGCAACTGCCGATACGACTTGATCTCGGTACGGGCGATGTCGGTGATGACTTCTTCGGAGGTCGGCTGGATGATGAAATCGCGGCCGTGGCGGTCTTTCACGCGCATCAGTTCGGCACCGTATTCCTGCCAGCGACCGGTCTCCTGCCACAGTTCGGCCGGTTGCACGACCGGCATCAGCAGTTCGACTGCACCGGCGCGGTTCATTTCTTCGCGCACGATGGCTTCGACCTTGCGAATCACTCGCAGACCCATCGGCATGTAGGTATAGATTCCGGAACCAAGGCGCTTGATCATGCCGGCCCGCATCATCAATTGATGACTGACGATTTCTGCGTCGGCAGGAGCTTCTTTAAGGGTGGAAATAAAAAATCGGGAGGCGCGCATGACGATGAATTCTTTTTAAAAAGAGAGGGTTATAATCGGTTCCAATTTTAAAGGATTAGTTGGCCCATGCGCCCACTCTTCGCACATTAGGCAGCATTTGAGTTGATCGACTGCCGCAGCAACGCCGTGGCAGACAATTTTTCTTGAGCGCAGATGGCGCGAATCAGAGACCGGCGCACCGGGCCGCAGAAAGTTTCGAGGTGCACTAATGCTTGATCGTGAAGGCTTTCGCCCGAACGTCGGCATCATTCTGCTCAACACCCACAATGAGGTGTGGTGGGGAAAACGGGTACGAGAGCACTCGTGGCAATTCCCCCAGGGCGGAATCAAATACGGCGAAACACCCGAGCAGGCCATGTTCCGCGAACTCGAAGAAGAGGTCGGGCTTAGGGCCGAGCACGTCAAGATAGTCGGTCGCACGCGCGACTGGCTACGTTATGAGGTGCCCGATCGCTTTATCAAGCGCGACATTCGTGGTCATTATCGCGGCCAGAA
>CANFED010000320.1 GCA_947445995.1 Oxalobacteraceae bacterium
AGAAGCGCATCAATCTTCTTGCCTTCTGTTCCATAGACGATGCAGCGCTGTGCATTAAGCGCGCCAACCACACGGAAAAACTGTTGCCAACCTGTCTCGAAGTCTTCAGATTTTGGCCTATGACGGCGGTTCTTCAAAGTCCTTGGGACTAGGTTGAAGTACGCTACCTGTGACCAAAGTCTTTGCCGCTCAAGGGAGGACGGTCGCGTCTTCAGGAAGACGGCTCGTTCAAAGTTCGCGAGATATGCGCGCTTTCGGTGTCCTTTCTTGAAGCTTTCGGCGAGTCCT
The DNA here is from genome assembly GCA_947445995.1 of Oxalobacteraceae bacterium. Taxonomy (GTDB): domain Bacteria; phylum Pseudomonadota; class Gammaproteobacteria; order Burkholderiales; family Burkholderiaceae_D; genus Actimicrobium. The sequence goes on from CANFED010000320.1 coordinate 289, forward strand.
ATGTGCAGGTGCCGTCGGCGAAGACTGCCACTTTCGTTAATTCTAGCAAGGTTTTTCTCATGCTCCGCAACTTTTCCCCCAACATAGATACTTTCGCCCAACACGATGGTCTTTACCTCAGTGTTTCGAAAGCTCGAACCTACCCAAGGCAGCCAAGGTAGATCAAGCGCTTCGAAATTCGTGTCGAACGACTTGTCCAAGAACCCCCTGTACTCATCAACTGTATTCATCGTTCCTCTTTCACATTTTTGCGTTAGCAGTGACTAGGGGCGCACGTGCCGGCTGCGAACTCGCGCAGCCCTACAAATTGGCTCAACCCGGCTGGCCGTTCTTATGGAAAGCAAATTGTTATGCTGAGTAAAATGATGTGGGGCGACGGCGACGCCTGTTTTGCCTGGTTCCGATCTTTCACACTGCTCTGATTCCCTTCACATAATGCCGCCGTCTTTCAGGGCAACCTGCAAGGAGAGCAGCATGCTTACTGCCTACTTCAAATCCGCGTCAACCATTGCGCGGTATCGAGCCGGAAGTGCCGGCCCACATCTTGATCGCTTCGTCGCCTGGCTGGCCGACCAAGGCTACCGACGTGTCTCCATAAGGCGTCATGTGCGGGAGGTGGTCAACTTTGCCGCGTGGGCGGAATCCGTCGGACTCGGTACGGCGTCACTCGACCGTATGGCGCTGACGCGACTACACGACGACCTCACCGCGCGGGGGTGCCAGCGCGACCCGAGCGGTAATCGACCCCATATCTATCAAAGCGCTTGTGTTTTCGAGCATTTCCTGGAAACGATTGGCGCTGTTCGGCCGGCGCTACTCACCGCTACCAAGGCATCAGCCTTGTTTGTCGAGTTCTGCGAGTGGATGGCCGCGCATCGCGGCACGCGCGACATTACTTTAGCCAGTTATCGCTTGCCGGTGGAGAGCCTACTGGGAAGTTTGGGTCATCCGGACACCTATTCAGCGCAACGCCTACGCGCATACTTTCTTCAGCAGGTTAACCCGACCCAACCGGCAAAGTCCAAGAACCTCGCCACAGCCATGCGGATGCTTCTACGTTTCCTGATAGTGCGCGGCGATTGCGCGCCAGGACTGGACTTCGCAATTCCGACCGTGGCGAGGTGGCGGTTGTCAGCCCTGCCAAAGTACCTGCCATCCGCATCGGTGGAGGCGCTGATCGCATCCTGCGACCCGTCGGTGCCTCTCGGTGCGCGTGACCGGGCAATTCTGTTGCTGATTGCCCGGCTTGGGTTACGGGCAAGTGACGTCAGTAGCCTGCAATTTTGTCAATTGCTTTGGTCCAAGGGTGCTGTGCGAGTGGCTGGCAAGAATCGACAGGAAGTCGAACTACCAATGCCGCAGGATGTTGGCGACGCCATTCTGCATTACTTGCAACATGGGCGGCCACGACTGGCCAGCGAAGCTGTTTTCATTACCACCATGGCGCCGTTCATTCCGATCACGCGGGTAGTTGTCGGGAAGACGGTGGCACGAGCCATTCGCCAGTCTGGTATTGAAGCACCAAATCGGGGAGCCCATCTGCTACGCCACTCATTGGCTACCAGCATGGTGGGCGACGGGATATCGCTGGTTGCGATCGGCGCTTTGCTACGGCACACCTCGATTGAAACCACGACGATTTACGCAAAGGTGGATGTCAATTTGCTAAAGGAAGTTGTGCAGCCTTGGCCGGGAGCAGCGCCATGCTAAGGGAAGCGATTGACACCTATCTCAGCATCCGCCGGGCACTTGGTTTCAAACTGCGCGCCGATCAAACCTACCTGGAGAGCTATATACGCTTCGCCGCCAAGACGGGCGATACACACATGCGCGCACCGACGGCCATCTCTTGGGCCAAATTGACGCCATCGGATGAGTCGCGCGCTGTGCGAATGAACGTACTGATCCGATTCGCCCGATTCGCTCGGGCGGGCGACGATCGGCACGAGGTTCCGCCGAGTGATGTATTTTGTCGTCGGCACCAGCGCCGACAACCGTACATCTTCAGTGACGACGAAGTTCTGAGCATTGTTCAGCATGCACGCCAGCTCGGACCGCGCGACACGATACGCCCTCATACCTTCAGCACTCTATTCGGCCTGCTCGCAGCAACAGGGCTGAGGATTTCTGAGGCGCTGGACTTGTGCTTCAGCGATTTTACCGCTGACGGCTTGCGGATACGGGAAACCAAATTTCGCAAGAGCAGGCTGGTTTGCCTGCATGAAAGCGTTGCAACCGTGCTGGATCGCTATCTCGCCATACGATCCATGATCGCCAGCGCTGACAGCCATATCTTTGTGGCGCATCGCACCGGCCAACGGCTTGACTATTCCGTTGTGGCCGACACGTTTCACTCGGTTCTTCATATGGCCGGCATCCAAGGTCCGCCTAGCGGACGTTGTCCACGGCTCCACGATTTTCGACATCGCTTCGCCGTTAAGGCACTACTGAACTGCCCGAATGTGCGTGACCGGGTCGACAAACACATGCTGGCCCTCAGCACTTACATGGGGCATACCCACGTTGCCGACACTTACTGGTACCTCAACAGCACACCGGAATTAATGGGCGACATCGTCAGCGCCTGCGAACTCTATCTTGAAGGAAGTTCATCATGACTCCGATTGCCCCACATATCACCGCATACCTTCGTGAGCGGTTGCCGCTAGAACGCGGCGCCAGCCCGCATACTTGCGACAGCTATGCTCACACCTTCCGCCTGCTGTTCGACTTCGCCAGCACACGATTCAACGTCACGCCATCCAAACTGTACCTAGAGCAACTTGACGCGCCGTTGGTGATGGCATTTCTTTCGGATCTGGAGTCGTCGCGCGGCAACTGCTCTAAGACGCGTAACGCCCGGCTTGCCGCCATCAAATCGTTCATGCGCTATCTTGAACACCGGGTGCCGGCCTTGCTGGATCTGAGCCTGCGTATATTGGCGATCCCGTCAAAAAAAACCGATACTGCGCTGATCAACTACCTTTCCACAGACGAGATGCAGGCCATCCTGAATGCGCCGGATATCAGGACCCGTGCGGGTATCAGAGATCGTGCCATGCTCCACATCGCCTTCGCGGCCGGATTGCGTGTCTCAGAGCTGACCGGGTTGCTGCTCAGTAGCGTCACGCTGCAGTCAACGCCGACGATTCGTGTCGTCGGTAAAGGCCGAAAGGAACGTGCGCTGCCGCTTTGGAAACAAGCCGCGGTCGACCTGCGAGCGTGGTTGGCGGTGCGGGGTGATCCGCCCACGCCGGAACTGTTTGTTAATGCACGCGGACAGGCGATGACACGAGCGGGCTTCGCCTTCTTGCTGAGACAGCACGCCCATGCAGCCGCGAAGAATTGCCCTTCATTAAATGACAAAAAAATATCACCGCATGTGCTGCGACACACCTGTGCCATGGTGCTCTTTCAAGCAACCAAGGATCTGCGCAAGGTGTCGCTCTGGCTTGGCCACGCGCAGATGCAAACGACGGAGGTCTACCTTCGGGCCGATCCGATGGAGAAAATTGAAACCATCGAAGGTATGACGCCGCTACGGCTGAAGCGAGGTCGATTTACGGTGCCAGACGCGCTGATTGCGTCGTTACAGGCGAGGTAATGTGGTGAGCGTCAATTATCTTCGCCGGCCGGTCAAGATAGTTGACGCGGACCAAAGTGGCCGTTGCCTTTAGGGAGAAAACATCCAATCTGCAGCAAAGGATAGTGCATGAACCCAGAATTTTATGGAAAGTAGATTTTGCTCCTCGTTACCATGAGTATAGAGACAACTTGACCCTAGCTTCCCATAATCATGTACTTTCCATAAGAACGGAAAGCCGGGTTAAGCGGCCAGAGAGCCGGATTCGGCCCTCAAATATTGGTACAAGGTCTCGCGGCTGATGCCGAATTCCCGCGCTAGTGTCGTTTTCTGCTCGCCAGTACCCACTCGTCGGCGCAGTTCGACTACCTGTTCGGTCGTCAGCGCCTTCTTACGGCCTCGATAGACACCACGCTGCTTCGCCAACGCGATCCCCTCTCTTTGCCGTTCGCGGATCAGCGCTCGCTCGAATTCGGCAAACGCCCCCATAACTGACAGCAGCAGGTTCGCCATCGGCGAATCCTCGCCGGTAAAGCTCAGGCATTCCTTGACGAACTCAATGCGGATGCCACGCTTGGTGAGCTGCTGCACTAGG
>CANFED010000321.1 GCA_947445995.1 Oxalobacteraceae bacterium
ACTGGAATGCAATGGTACGTAGGTGCTTTTGCGCCCGCTCCCGGCGTGCGTCGATCTTCTTGCGCCCGAGGTTGTGCTGTCGAATGCGATCGGCTTTGACTAGATGACCTGCTTTACGATGTTTCTTCTCAAGTGCGTGCAGCTTGTTACGCTGGCTATTTGTCGTAGCCGTCTGGTCGCTGTAGCGTGTGAGTACGGCACCAAAATTTTCTCCGTGTACTTTGCCGTCCGAGTCAACAAACGCCTCGGTGTATCCCTTATCCACGCCGATCGTGCAATCTCCGCAAGGACGTCCATCGTCTTTGTCAGTTGCGAAGTGAACCTCACAAAATCCATCCTTGACGATGATGCGCAGGTTGCTACCCGCCAGATCGACATTCTTTCCACTGCTCGTGGTGACCAGACGAATGTCATTGCCATATTTCTTTGCCACGCGAATCGTAATAGTCAGACGCCCATCGTCGACGGCGCTCGCATATTTGTCAGACCTGACGATGAACTGATTGCGTGTGTGGGAGACACCGTGCAGAAAGTGCTTACGCACCTGGCGGTGAAGGAAGTTGTCGCTCATCCACTCGTCGTTACGCAGCAGCGTGAATAAGCGTTTGCGCTCGGTCGCATCGTTAGTGCGCGCTGCTATCGCCTTACGGACCTTGACCATTGCTGCGGCTTTGTAGGTCAGGATATCGTTGACCACATCTTTGGTGGTTTCGGCCCGGATCGTTCCATCCACTGCCAAAGCAGCATAGACGTCGCTTGCCGTGATGGCGCGTCGGATATCCGCTGCGCTTTTCCCGACGTTGCCAAGCGCCCCAAATCGACGCCAGATGTCAGCGCGCACGAACCCCATAGCTTTGCAGATACCCGTCAGTTCGGCAGGCACATCGGCTAATAGGGTTCGCGTGACTTTCATTGCAATTCGACCTTTTGATCCAGTTTGACCGAAGGGAAATCATCTTTGATCGTCTGCTTGTATTTACGCATTCCGTACAGACGGCAACTAAAGGTATGAACAATGGCCATCAAATCCTCGACCATCTCCCGAGCGATCTCGCGTACCGACCAGTGTTCCTGTGTTGCGCGTTGCAGATAAAACAGTCGTTCTTCGTCGCTCTTGCATTTGCTAACGATGTGCAGGTTTGCCGACCACGGCAGTTCTCTCAACAGTGTTGAGAGTTTTGGCTTGCCGACGTATATCTCGAAAAATTGCTTCATGCGCCACAAGTTTTGCACGGAAAAGCCGCGCCAATCAGGTCTGCGATCATGAATCAGCCTTGCCAGCGCCGCTACCGTTCCTTTACCCCAGCCCTCGCTCGTGCAGCGGATCGACAAATATTGTCCAATATCCCAATACAAATTGATCAATGTGATGTTCGCGGTACGCATGACGGTACTGCGGGACTGGTCTACGAACGAAGCGATATCGTCAAATACCGGCTCAAGATCAACGGAAAGTGTTGTCCCGGTCATGCTGACATCCTGTTACGGTGAATAGGGATGATAAATCTAGCCGTTCGGGTGGTCCGGTGATTTGCGTTTTGTCGAATGCATTCCATTGCGGCGATACTCAAGCTGTTTATTTGCGATTACCTGCATGGCGCATCAATTCCCGAATACATCCCCGAGGTCGTCCGCCGTCAACTTGTAGTCGTAGCTCCCGGACGGTGGTGTCGGGTTCGTACCGTCATCGTCAGCGCGGACGACCTTCTCCTGACCTGATGCAACGTTGGCGTTCCCGTCTCGCGCAGCCTGCCGCAAATACACCAACCCGTACGTTGCCAATGTCATCAGCCGCGCAATCCTGCGCTGCCCTTTGTCATAGCGCGTCAGGTCCCGGGCCAGCGGCTCGTTGTCGCTGACATGAAACCGGACCTGCATGCGGATCCACATGGCGATATCCTCAAGCGTCCGTCAGCAGTCTCCCTGTTTTGCCGGGCTGCCACGATAATCGCATCGACTCCATTCCCGCCAGCTGAAACCCGATCACGTTCGCGTACAGCGGGTCCTTCAATTGCCGGATCGTGTGCCGCGGAAAAGCTTCCTGGATCACTGGTCGAAAGAAGAATGCGCCGCCGCCGCCGAGCAGTATGTTGTCGATGTCGTTACCGTCCTGTACGACGCGCTTGAGTTCGGTGACGGCACCTTGGACGATCTTGCGTGCCGCTGGAAGATGGCGCTTCAGGTCGTATTCCTTCTGGAAGACGATTGGCTGCACGCCCTCGCGCAGGGCGAGGTCGATGCGGTCATAGTCGGTGAACTGGGTGTTTTCCGATTTGCTGATTGCCTCAGCGAAGGCTCGCAGCACGTTGTGCATGCCACGGTTGACGGCGCCACTGCGCTTGTCGACGGTTTTCAATCCCTGGCCGACTAGCCAGTCGAACGTCCGTGCGCCAACGTCGATGATCAAATGCCGTTGTGTCTTGATGGATGCAAAGTTTTCGCCGCCATTTAACGCGAAGTTCATCAAGGCACCATGCGGTTGCGCCAGCACGCGCACCTTGTGCACGGTGACTGTCTTGCCGCTGCCGACGTCGTGGATGCCGGTCAGGAGTTTTTCGAGGAATGTCTTGTGCAAAGCGAATGTTGACACGGGCAAGCCAACTACCAGCAGGTCGATGGTCGGTACGCGCATGAGGTGCAAGGCACCGCGTGCCAGCGCCAGATATTCAGGCGAGTGTACATAGTCGTCGTCCATGTGGCGCGTACCGGTGATGTCGTCGGCCAGGCTGGCGTCGGGTCCGACTTCGTAGGTCAGGTCGCCGATCGTGATCGCGACTGTCTTGCGCTGGCGGCCGAGTGCCGCCGCTAAGTCCTGACCGCTTGTGACCGGTGCGATCGACGGGAAATGTGCGCAGCAGATGGGGCCGCGCTCGGCTCCGACGACATATTTGGTGTTGCCATATCCGACATCGATTGCGCGTACGACTGGTTCCATAATGACCTCCGACAGGGTTCGGGAACCAGCGTAGCGTCGCGTATCGTAATCGGCCACACGCAAAGCGGTGGTCGACGCATCGCTTTCGGCAGTATGTCGTTTGAAAGTCGTGACCACGATGGAGTCACGTACGAGTTTTTGACGTCGCGCCCATGGTTGCGCGGCACCGTCATCGTAAAAGTCGTGCGTGGTGACGACTTTTACAGATAGCCGTTACGGGGTAGACCGGGCCTGCCAAACCGGTTCGCAACTAGAGGTACCCACCATCTCAGTCCTGTCAAGGGCGCACGGGCCGTTACGGAATTATTGGACAATTATTTGGTGTGATTTGTCCTTGATTTTCAAGTCCGGTTTGCCTATGCTTTTTTCTGATGTGAGGAAACCTGTTCCTCGGGGATCGTCCCCACTCAGGCCGTCGCAGTCGTTACCTGTCCCTTGTTCATGCCGGCTCGACCGGCCTTCGTTGTGTATTCCCTTATCGTTTCCCTGCTTGTCGATGGTCGGCCTGACCGCCGTCGACGCTGTGTTCCGCCCGACGGACACTGAGGATGTGCGCTGGTCTGCCCGATGGGTCGGCGCGCTGCGGCACTTGATGCCGCTGTAGTTCGACTATGTTTATTCCGCTTGCATTGCATGACGCCGCTACTTGATGGCGACCGTACGATTGTCCCCTTGAGGGAGGTCGTACCGGTGAGTCATGACCCGTTCGTATCCGCCTCGCTACGGTGAGGGGCGGCGCCAGACGGCCGGGGCAAGTGCGAGGAGAAGCCGAATTTCGGACTCGGGAACAATCCCGGGTGCTGCGCCTTTCTCCAAGGAAGGTGCGTCGCGTTTATCGCGACAGGTCAGATTATCTCCAAGCGAGCGTCTGGTTTGGCAGCGCATTTTAACGATCCACACCGGCCGTGCAGGACCTGACGGCGACAAACGACTGGCTCTGTTTTACCGCGCGGGAAGTTGCGCGGGCTGTTTGCATGATTGATTTATTCGGCGCACGAGTTCGGAATCCCTCGTCGTGCCTGGTCTGTCCGGATTCCATATAAACCGCTCGCGCGCATCTCGCGGGCTCGAACTGGAGCGCATCATGCGAGCCAAAAAGACCTTGCGGCGCGAGCTTCAGGGCAGGGCGGTTGTGCCTGTCTGTCATCCCGCACTGTCAGACCAGACGCCATGGGCTGCAGTGCTGATGGCGATCATCCGTCGACACAACTGGTCCCATGCTGTCCGCGACAAGGGTGTGTCGCACAAGACCATGGCGGCGCGGCAGACATTTTTGTTCGCGTTCTTCCGGGAGCTGCGATCGAATGGCGAGGTGCCGTGTCGCGTCGATCCGCGAGGGCTTGGCAACCGGCATATCCGGTTCATGGTGCAGCGCTGGCTAGACCGCGAGTTGTCGCCGGCAACGCTGCAGCAATACCTCAGTTTTTTGCGCACCTATGCAGGCTGGATCGGCAAGCCGCAACTGGTGATGCCGGTCGAGCGGTACATCGATGATCCGCAACGTG
>CANFED010000322.1 GCA_947445995.1 Oxalobacteraceae bacterium
ACTGAACTAATCCGATCAGGCCATTTGAATTGGAGTCAGGAGCGGTAATGACACCACTGAAGCTGCCCTGCTTGGTAGTTCGAATGCAGGATTAGTTTTGTAAGTGCCATGCAAAATCAACTAATATCAAAAGCGAATTAACTTGTTTTTTTTGAAATAAATTATTTTAATGATGGTATTTTTATTTTGTATGATAGTGACCGTGTTCGTAGACGGATTTCGACCCACACCATATTGATTCCACCAGTCTGGGACAATATTTACCAGGGAATTGTCATGATTGATTCATTTGCCATACGCGAACCGCTTGCCGTTAATGGCACCGATTACACGATTTTCAGCCTGGGCCTTCTGGGTCAGCAATTCGACCTGAGCCGGCTGCCGTTCTCGATGAAAATCCTGCTCGAAAATCTGCTGCGCTGCGAAGATGGTGTCGCGGTCACGCGCACCGCGATCGAAGCGGTAGCGGGCTGGAACGCGCAGGCCGAGCCATCGGTCGAGATCGCCTTCATGCCGGCCCGCGTGGTGCTGCAGGATTTCACTGGCGTGCCCTGCATGGTCGACCTGGCGGCGATGCGCGATGCGGTCGTCCGGCTGGGTGGATCGGTCGACAACATCAATCCGCTAATCCCGGCTGAACTGGTGATTGATCATTCGGTGCAGGTTGATTCGTTCGGCCAGCGTGACTCGCTCGACATCAACGGCCGCATTGAATTTAGCCGCAATCGCGAGCGCTACAGCTTCTTGCGCTGGGGCCAGAAAGCCTTCGACAATTTCAAGGTGGTGCCGCCCAATACCGGCATCGTCCATCAGGTCAATCTGGAAAATCTGGCCAGGGTGGTAATGACCCGCGAGATCGATGGCGTGCAATATGCGTTCCCGGATACCGTCTTTGGCACCGATTCGCACACGACGATGGTCAATGGCCTCGGTGTGCTGGGCTGGGGAGTGGGCGGGATCGAGGCCGAAGCGGCGATGCTGGGTCAGCCAAGTTCGATGCTGATACCGCAAGTAGTCGGATTCAAGCTGACCGGCAAGTTGCCGGAGGGCGTCACCGCTACCGATCTGGTGCTGACCGTGACGCAAATGCTGCGTTCGCTCGGCGTAGTTGGCAAGTTCGTCGAGTTTTATGGCGATGGCCTGTCGTCCTTGCCGCTGGCGGACCGCGCGACGATTGCCAACATGGCACCGGAATACGGTGCCACTTGCGGCATCTTCCCGATCGATGACGAGTCGCTCGCTTACCTGCGTCTGTCCGGTCGCAGCGACGAGCAGGTCATGCTGGTCGAAGCCTATGCCAGGGCGCAAGGCCTGTGGCGCACCGAGATCGAGGCGATTTACAGCGAGACGCTGGAGCTCGACATGGGCACGGTGCTGCCGTCGCTGGCCGGCCCCAAACGGCCGCAAGATCGGGTGCTTCTGTCGGACATGAAGGCCAATGTGCATGACAACCTGATCGGTATGGTGACCAATCGCAAGCCATTCGAAAAATCAGTGCAGCGCTTCGAAGGCGAGGGCGGTGCGTCTGCGGACGTGGTGATCGATGAAGCCGTCGTAGCGACGATCGCGCCGGACGACTTCGCATTGCGTGACGGCGCGGTCGTGATCGCTGCGATTACGTCGTGTACCAACACCTCCAATCCGGCCGTGATGCTGGCCGCCGGTCTGCTCGCACGCAATGCGGTGGCCCGTGGACTGAAGGCAGCACCGTGGGTAAAGACCTCGATGGCACCGGGTTCGCTGGTGGTGACGGATTACCTGACCCGCGCCGGTTTGTTGCCGCCACTCGAACAGCTCGGATTTTTCATCGTCGGTTATGGCTGCACGACCTGCATCGGCAATTCGGGGCCGTTGCCTGAAGCCGTCTCGCGCGATATCGCCGCCGATGATCTGGTGGTCGCTGCGGTCTTGTCCGGCAACCGCAATTTCGAGGGCAGGGTCCATCCCGAGGTCAAGATGAATTACCTTGCCTCGCCACCGCTGGTGGTGGCTTATGCGCTGGCGGGCACCGTCGACATCGACATGACGACCGAGCCGCTCGGCACCGGCAGTGATGGCCAGCCGGTTTTTCTGCGTGACATCTGGCCGTCGAACAAGGAGATCGGTGACCTGATTGTCGCCAGCGTCGGACCGGACATGTTCACGCGCAATTACGCCAACGTGTTTGCCGGCGACAGCCGCTGGAACCAGATCGCCTCGCCCGACGGCACGGCGTTTGCGTGGGACGCGGCCTCGACCTACATCAAGAATCCGCCGTACTTCGATGGCATGCAGATGGCTGTCGGTAGCATCGACGATATCCACGGTGCCGGCTTGCTGGGGCTGTTCGGCGACTCGATCACGACCGATCACATTTCGCCGGCCGGCAATATCAAGGCCGATTCGCCGGCCGGATTGTTTTTGCAATCGTTGAAGGTGCTGCCGGCCGACTTCAATTCGTACGGTTCGCGGCGCGGCAATGATGATGTGATGGTGCGCGGCACCTTCGCCAATATCCGGATTCGCAATCTGATGCTCGATGGCGAAGAGGGTGGCAAGACGATTCACTTTCCGTCCAGGCGCAAGATGGCCATTTATGATGCGGCCATGCAGTACAAGGCCGAGGGCGTGCCGCTGGTGGTCATCGCGGGTAAGGAGTACGGCACCGGTTCGTCGCGCGACTGGGCCGCCAAGGGCACCATGATGCTGGGCGTGAAAGCCGTGATCGCCGAGAGTTTCGAGCGTATCCACCGTTCCAATCTGGTTGGCATGGGTGTGCTGCCATTGCGCTTCATGGATGGTCAGAGCGCCGCCTCGCTGGAGTTGCGTGCCGATGATCACTTCGATATCACTGGCTTGCGCGATGGCGCGGGCCGGATTGCCGAAGTGATGGCCACTGGCAGTGATGGCCGGGTCACGGGATTTCAGGTCGAGGTCTTGCTGCTCACGCCAAAGGAGGTCGAGTACTTCCGCCACGGTGGCATCCTGCAGTACGTGCTGCGTCAGCTCGCGAGCCGCAAGCCAGCGTCAGCGTCAGCGTCTTGATGTCGCTGGTGTTACCGCTGGTACTGGATCCGGTCAGCGACGCGGTGTTTCGCGTGCTGAGCGGGCAGGGTGCGCATGTCGGCAACCTCAAGCTCAGTCAGGGCGTCTGGAAGTTCAAGGCAATCGGCTATGACGCGCGGGGTGCGGTGTTGCCCGGATGGGGGCCGCTGACCGATTATCACAATGCGGTGCTGGCTTTTCCTGAGACAGCTCTGGTCAATGCCATGCTCGTCCCCATATAAGGTGCAGTTTTGACGAACCTGGGACATTGCATGAGCCATCACCTATCGCTGGAAAAAGACAAAATCCGTTTTCTGTTACTTGAAGGAGTACACAAGAATGCGCTCGAAGTACTCGGGCGCAACGGCTACACCAACATCGAATCGCTGCCGACTGCGCTCGACGAAGCACAGCTGATCGACAAGATCCGTGATGCGCATTTCGTCGGCATCCGCTCGCGTACGCAGTTGACCGCCACAGTGCTGGCGGCGGCCGAGAAGCTGATCGCCGTCGGTTGTTTCTGCATCGGCACCAATCAGGTGGATTTACGCACGGCAATGGAGCGCGGTATTCCCGTCTTCAATGCACCGTTTTCGAATACCCGTTCGGTGGCCGAACTGGTGCTGGCCGAAACCATTTTGCTGTTGCGCGGCATCCCGGAAAAAAATGCGCTGGTCCATCGTGGCGGCTGGTCGAAGTCGGCCGAAGGCTCGTTCGAGACGCGCGGCAAGACTCTCGGTATCGTCGGCTATGGCAGCATCGGCACCCAGTTGTCGGTACTGGCCGAAGGGCTGGGCATGAAAGTCGTGTACTTCGACGTGGTGACCAAACTGCCGATCGGCAATGCGCATCAGGTCGATTCGCTGGACGATCTGCTGGCGCAAGCCGATGTCGTGACCTTGCATGTGCCTGAAAATGAATCGACCAAAAACATGATGGGTGCCGAGCAATTCGCAAAGATGAAAATTGGCAGTATCTTCATCAATGCCGCGCGCGGGACTTGTGTCGACATTGATGCGCTGGCCGGCATGATTGAGCGCAAGCATCTTGGTGGTGCGGCGGTCGACGTCTTCCCGTCCGAGCCGAAAGCCAACAGCGAAGAATTCCTGTCGCCATTGCGCAAGTTCGACAACGTGATCCTGACGCCGCATATCGGCGGCTCGACGCTGGAAGCACAAGCCAACATCGGCCTCGAAGTTGCTGAAAAATTCGCCCGCTATTCGGATACGGGTTCGACGCTGTCGGCGGTCAATTTCCCGGAGGTGGCGGTGCCGCTGTTTGGTGGCAAGCATCGCTTGCTGCATATCCATCGCAACGTGCCGGGTGTGCTATCGGCGATCAACCGCATCTTCGCCGAGAACGGCATCAACATCTCGGC
>CANFED010000323.1 GCA_947445995.1 Oxalobacteraceae bacterium
GTCACCATGCCGGTGTCATGCGGACGCGGGCTGACTTCCGAGAACCAGACCTGGTCGCCCTTGACGAACAGTTCGACGCCGAACAGGCCGCGTCCGCCGAGGTTGTCGGTGACCGCCTTGGCAATGGTTTGCGCATTGAGCAGCGCCTTCGATGCCATCGGGTGCGGCTGCCAGCTTTCGACGTAGTCACCGTTGACCTGGATATGGCCGATCGGCTCGCAGAAGGACGTGACAACCACGCCGTTTTCATCGAGCGAGCGCACGGTCAGCAACGTGATTTCATACTCGAAATCGATGAAGCCTTCGACGATGACCCGACCGGCATCGACGCGACTGCCGGCCGCAGCGTAATCCCACGCGGCGTCGACTTCATCGGGGCCGTCGAGCTTGGACTGGCCCTTGCCGGACGACGACATGACCGGTTTGATGATGCACGGAAAACCGATCTCGGCACAGGCTGCCTGCAGCTCGGCCTTGCTGTCGGCGAAGCGATACGGCGAGGTCGGCAGTTGCAGTTCTTCGGCGGCGAGACGGCGTATGCCTTCGCGGTTCATCGTCAGCCAGGCAGCGCGGGCAGTCGGGATGACGGTGACGGTGCCGGCTTGTTCGAGTTCCATCAGGCGGGTGGTGGCGATGGCTTCGATTTCAGGCACCACCAGATCCGGTTTTTCCAGCGCGATCAGCGCCGCCAGCGCATCGCCGTCGGCCATGTTGATGACATGCGCGCGATGCGCGACTTGCTGGCCGGGCGCATCGGCGTAGCGGTCGACGGCGATGACTTCGACACCGAGTCGTTGCAATGCAATGATGACTTCCTTGCCCAGTTCGCCGGACCCGAGCAGCATGACTTTGGTGGCGTTGGACGAGAGCGGGGTGCCGAAGCGGACAGGAGTTTTCATGGAGCGATGCCAGTGTGGGAAAAGTGAGCAGCATGATACCGCCTGCGTCGAAAGGATGGTAGCCGGTTCGCATGGTGCAATGCCCTTCGGTTATTGCACCGCCCCCTCAGCGATCCTCGGCGTAAATATCATTCCCCCTGGTTTCCTTGACGAATAACATTCCAATGACAAAGCAGCCGGCCGCGATGACAACCGGATACCACAGGCCGTAGTAGATGTCGCCCTTGAACACCACCAGCGCAAACGCCGTGGCAGGCAGCAAGCCGCCAAACCACCCATTCCCGAGGTGATACGGCAGCGACATCGCGCTATAGCGAATCCGGGTCGGGAACATTTCGACGAGCATCGCTGCGATCGGGCCGTAGACCATCGTCACGTAAATCACCAGGATCGTCAGCAGCAGCAACACCATCGGGGTATTGATCTGATCCGGGTCGGCCTTGGGCGGATAACCGGCCGCCTTGATTGCCTCGCCGACTTCCTTCTTGAAAGCCTTTTCCCTGATCACCGCTTCGTCTTGCGACAAGATGTCGACGTCATAGCCTTCAATGACTTTGTTGCCGATCCTGATCGAGGCCAGCGAACCGGCCGGACCGGGGACGTTGCTGTAGTTGACCGAGGCATTAGCCAGCACGATGCGCGAACGATCACACGACGAGGTGAATTTTTTGGCATCGGTCGGGTTGAACAGGAACTGGCAGGTCGCCGGGTCGGCGGTGACGACGACCGGTGAATTGGTCAGTGCGGTTTCGAGTGCCGGATTGGCGTAGTGGGTCAGTCCATGAAACAGCGGAAAGGTGGTCAATGCCGCAATCAGCATGCCGCCCATGATGATCGGCTTGCGACCTATCCTGTCCGACAGCGATCCGAAGATCAGGAAGAACGGCATGCCGATCAGCAGGGCGGCGGCGATCAGGATGTTCGCCGTGGCGCTATCGACCTTCAGCGTTTGCGTCAGAAAAAACAGCGCATAGAACTGGCCGGTGTACCAGACCACGGCCTGACCGGCGGTCAGACCAATCAAGGCGAGGATCACGATCTTGAGGTTTTTCCGCTGTCCGAAGACTTCCGACAGCGGTGCCTTCGAGGCCTTGCCTTCGGCCTTCATGCGCGTAAAGGCAGGCGATTCGTGCATCGACAGACGAATCCAGACCGAGACCGCCAGCAGGAAGACGGAGAGCAAAAATGGCACGCGCCAGCCCCATTGCGCAAAGGCGGTTTCGCCGATGGCGGTGCGCGTGCCGAGGATCACCAGCAGCGACAGGAACAGGCCCAGCGTGGCGGTAGTCTGGATCCAGGCGGTGAACGCACCGCGCTTGTCGTCGGGCGCATGCTCGGCCACATACGTCGCTGCACCGCCGTATTCGCCGCCCAGCGCAAGGCCCTGCACGATGCGCAGCGTCACCAGAATGATGGGTGCGGCAATGCCGATAGCGGCATAGTTCGGCAAGATACCGACCAGAAAAGTAGACGCACCCATCAGTACGATCGTGATCAGAAAAGTAGTTTTGCGTCCGATCAGGTCGCCGAGACGGCCGAATACCAGCGCGCCGAACGGACGCACGATAAAGCCGGCAGCAAACGCCATCAGCGCAAAAATGAATGCGGTGTTGTCGTCCGTACCGGCAAAAAATTGCTTGGCAATGATGATCGCGAGCGCGCCATACAAATAAAAGTCGTACCACTCGAAGACCGACCCCAGCGACGCGGCAACAATGACCTTGCGCTCCTGCGGGGTGATCTTGCGTGATGCCGGCGCTGCTGGTGCCATGTGGTCTCCTGATGGTCTGTTTTGTCACGTCGTGTGTCCGACGCTCGCGCATGGTGGTGTTACTGCAGGGTAGCCGCAACGCAGTGTGCGATGCAAAACTTACGGGATTCTTGCGGCTCACTGGCTACTTTTTTGCGGCTTTTGCTGCCACAGAATAATTTGCGAACGATCGTACTTAATCATGCTATTCTCGATTCCCGTTGCAGTCACAGTCCAATCGACAGCCCGCCCCAAACCCTTTCAGGAGACTTAAATGACCGACGCAGTCATCGTATCAACCGCACGTACCGCACTTGCCAAATCCTGGAAAGGCGCTTTCAACATGACGCACGGTGCCACGCTAGGCGGCCATGCACTCAAGCACGCGATTGAGCGTGCCGGCATTGATGCCGGTGAAATCGAAGACGTCATCATCGGTTGTGCGACACCTGAAGGTGCCACTGGCAGCAACATCGCGCGGCAGATTGCCTTGCGCGCCGGTTGCCCGGTCACCACCGGCGGCATGACCATCAACCGCTTCTGCTCGTCGGGTCTGCAAACCATCGCCACCGCCGCGCAACGCATCATTGCCGGCGAAGGCGATATCTACGCCGCCGGTGGTGTCGAGTCGATCTCCTGCGTGCAGCAGGAAGCCAATACCCACATGTTGCGCGAAGTCTGGCTGCAGCAAAACAAGCCGGAGCTGTACTGGCCGATGCTGCAAACCGCCGAGACAGTGGCCAAGCGCTACAACATCAGCCGCGAGCGTCAGGACACCTACGGTGCACAAAGCCAGCAGCGCGCCCATGCCGCCATGTTGGCCGGCAAGTTCGATGCCGAGATCGTCCCGATGACCACCATCATGGGCGTCGCCGACAAGGCCACCGGCATGCTGGTCAGTCGCGAAGTAACGATTTCGGCCGATGAAGGCATTCGTGCCGACACGACCTACGAAGCCGTCTCGAAAATCCGCAGTGCGGTGCCGGGCGGCGTGGTCTCGGCGGGTAATGCCAGCCAGTTTTCGGATGGTGCCTCGGTCGCCATCGTCATGAACAGCAAAGTTGCCGAAGCACGCGGACTGACCCCGCTGGGCATCTATCGCGGTTTTGCCATCGCCGGTTGCGAGCCGGACGAAATGGGCATCGGCCCGGTCTATGCGATTCCGAAGCTGCTGAAAAAAGCCGGCCTGAAAGTCGAAGACATCGGCCTGTGGGAACTCAATGAAGCCTTCGCCGTGCAGGTGCTGTATTGCGCCGACACGCTTGGCATTCCGCTTGATCGTCTCAATGTCAACGGCGGCGCGATCGCGGTTGGCCATCCGTACGGCGTGTCGGGCGCACGCCTGACCGGCCATGCGCTGATTGAAGGCAAACGTCGTGGCGTCAAATATGTCGTCGTGACGATGTGCATTGGTGGCGGACAGGGCGCGGCGGGATTATTTGAAGTGATTTGAGGACGTGCCAACCCCGTAGGGTGGGCACGGATTCATCGTGCCCACGCGAGCACACCACCAACGATGGAATTTGCCGACGTTTTCGGTGCGCACGCGTGGGCACAACATCGCGTGGTTTTCGGTGCGCGCGCGTGGGCACAACACCCCGTGCCCACCCTACGACGACCGCAAATTTGTACAATCAACGAGTCTCTGGAGTGACCAATGCAATCCAAGATTTTGTCCCGTCGCGATCTCGATTTTCTGCTTTATGAATGGCTGCATGTCGAGACACTGACCGAACGTGA
>CANFED010000324.1 GCA_947445995.1 Oxalobacteraceae bacterium
AAACGCTTCATTCAATTCGATCACATCCATCTGATCCATCGTCATGCCGGCCTGCACCAGCACCTTGCGCGTGGCTGGTGCCGGGCCGATACCCATGATGCGCGGTGGCACACCGGCAGTCGCCATCGCAATCACGCGGGCTTTTGGCACCAGGCCATTCTTGAGCGCGGTACGTTCATCGGCCAGCAACAGCGCGCAAGCGCCATCGTTGATGCCGGAAGAATTACCGGCGGTAACGGTGCCGTCAGGACGGACAATCGGTTTGAGTTTGGCCAAGACTTCGGCAGTCGTGGCGCGCGGATGTTCGTCTTGCGTGATGATCAGCGGCTCACCGTTTTTTTGAGCCAGCGTAACCGGCGTGATTTCCGCATCGAAAAAACCGGAGAACTGCGCCGCCAGTGCCTTGCGCTGCGAGTTGAGCGCCATGCGGTCTTGCGCGGCGCGATCGATGCCGAATTCGGCTGCGACGTTTTCGGCCGTCTCGGGCATCGAGTCAACGCCGTACTGGGTCTTCATCAGCTTGTTGATGAAGCGCCAGCCGATGGTCGTGTCAAACAGTTGGGTGTCGCGGGCAAAGGCACTACCGGCCTTGCCCATCACAAACGGTGCCCGGCTCATCGATTCGACGCCGCCGGCGATCATCATGCTGGCATCGCCCGAGCGGATCGCGCGGGCGGCGGTGCCGATCGCATCGAGACCCGATCCGCACAACCGGTTGATGGTGGCACCCGACACGCCGACCGGCAAGCCCGCCAGCAGCGACGCCATGCGGGCAACGTTACGGTTGTCTTCGCCAGCCTGGTTGGCACAACCAAATAGCACGTCATTGACTTGTTCCCAATCGACTGACGGATTGCGCACCATCAGCGCGGCCAGCGGGATGGCACCGAGGTCATCGGTACGGATTGCGGAAAGGCTGCCACCGTAGCGGCCGAAGGGGGTGCGAATGGCATCGCAGATAAAAGCTTGAGTGAACATGATTCTCCTTGCTGAAAACCGTCAATCGGGTGCGCTTGCAATGCGGCGACAGGTAGCTCGGGTACGCATCGCCGATCAGGTCGGCGGGCGTTGAGGATTGTTTGCCGGGGCGCTCGCGTGGGCACAACGTCGTGCCCACCCTACCTCAAATTCGCCAGCTTTACACCTTGATGAAATGCTCGCGGTAATAGCGCAGCTCTTCAATCGATTCAATGATGTCGGCCAGCGCCGTGTGTTTCTGGTGTTTCTTGAAGCCGCTGGCCAGTTCCGGCTTCCAGCGCTTGCACAGTTCCTTGAGCGTCGAGACATCCAGATTGCGATAGTGGAAGAACGCTTCCAGCTTCGGCATGCCGCGCGCCATGAAGCGCCGGTCCTGGCAAATCGAGTTGCCGCACATCGGCGATTTACCGGCCGGTACAAAATCTTTCAGGAAAGTAATCAGCGCTGCTTCGGCGTCGGCTTCGGTGACCGTCGAAGCCTTGACCCGCTCGATCAGGCCGGAGCGTCCGTGGGTACCCTTGTTCCAGGCATCCATGCCATCAAGCGCGGCATCGGACTGATGAATCGCAAACACCGGGCCCTGGCCCAGGATATTGAGTTCGGAGTCGGTGACGACGACGGCGACTTCGATGATGCGGTCGTTTTCCGGATCGAGGCCGGTCATTTCCATGTCGAGCCAGACCAGGTTGAATTCATTGGTTCGCAGAGGCACCGTAGCGGGTGCAGTTTGCGGCTCAGTTGGTTGTGACATAATCGATTCCCTTCGCGTTGGCATTTTTCAGCGGGTCATTTTCTCACAGGAAAAGCATGGGCTCATTCGGGTTTTCAATTTTGTTTGTCAGTGTTTTGCTGCTCACGGTCGCCCTGCGCTTCTGGCTTGCGACCCGCCAGATCCGGCACATTGTCACCCACCGCAACACGGTTCCGGCACAGTTTGCATCCAGCATCTCACTGGCCGCGCACCAGAAAGCCGCTGACTACACGATTGCCAAGACACGCTTCGGCCTGCTGATGCTGCTGGTCAGTAGCTCGGTGCTGGTCTGCTTCACGCTGATGGGCGGACTGCAATTATTGTCCGTGCTGGTGGTACAGGCAACCGGTCCGGGCATGGTCTACCAGATCGTGCTGTTGAGCGCGTTCGTACTCATTAGCGGCCTGATCGATCTGCCGTTCGATTACTACAAAAAATTTGTCATCGAGCAGCGCTTCGGCTTCAACAAGATGACGCCCGGCCTGTTCTTTGCCGACCTGGCCAAAGGCGTGCTGCTCGGTGCGGCCATTGGCCTGCCGCTGGTGTGGGTGATCCTGACGCTCATGGAGCAATCCGGCGCGCTGTGGTGGCTCTACGCATGGCTGGTCTGGAGCGGGTTCCAGCTGCTGATGCTGGTGCTGTATCCGACCGTCATTGCGCCATTGTTCAACAAGTTCACGCCATTGGCAGACGAGAGCCTGAAGGCGCGCATCGAAGGCCTGATGCAGCGCGTCGGCTTTGCCTCGCAAGGCTTGTTCGTGATGGATGGCTCCAAACGCAGCGCCCACGGCAATGCGTATTTTTCGGGCTTTGGCGCGGCCAAGCGCATCGTCTTTTTCGATACCCTGCTGTCGCGTCTGGCACCAGCCGAAATCGAAGCGGTACTGGCCCATGAACTAGGCCACTTCAAGCTCAAGCACATCGTCAAGCGCATCGCAATGATGTTCGCGCTGTCGCTGGCGTTCCTGGCGCTGCTCGGTTATCTGAAAAATCAGGTCTGGTTCTACAACGGACTGGGCGTCGAACCGAGCCTGTTCATGAGCAACGATGCGATGGCACTAATCCTGTTCATGCTGGTGCTGCCGGTATTCACGTTCGTATTCGGACCATTGACTTCGATCAGTTCACGCAAGCACGAATTCGAAGCCGATGCCTTTGCCGCTACCCATGCCGACGCCCGCGACCTGGTCTCGGCGCTGGTCAAACTGTACGAAGACAATGCCTCGACGCTCACACCGGACCCGCTGCATTCCGCCTTTTATGACTCCCATCCCTCGGCCACCATGCGCATCAACAAGCTGCTGGCCGCCCCAACAAGGTGAACTCCATGACTCTGACCGACCTGCTCGAAAAAAAATGCCTGCCTGACGTGACGGCGCTGTCTGCCGCCGAGGTCACGTCCCTGCTCGCCCTGCTCGACAACTGGCACCTCGCCGACGGCAAGATCGTGCGTGCGTTCGACTGCAAGAATTACTACGACACGCTGTCCTTCATCAATGCCATCGCCTACGTGATCCATGCAGAAAACCATCATCCGGAACTGGTCGTGACCTATAACCGCTGCGTCGTCAAATTCGATACCCACTCGGTCAATGACGGCCGCGGCGGTCTGTCGGTCAACGACTTCGTTTGCGCTGCCAAGATCGATACGATCTTCCAGCAATCGTTTTCCTGACCGATGGCCAAGCTGCCTGAATTGATTGATGCCACCATCATCGCGGCCCACGGTCGTCATTATCTGGCGCATGCCGACGGGATCAAGCTGCAATGCGTCACCCGCGGCAAGAAAAGCGATGTCGCCGTCGGCGATATCGTGCGCGTGGCACTGACCTCGCCCAACCAGGGCGTGATCGAATCGATCACCGAACGCAAGTCGCTGCTGTATCGTTCGGACCAGTACAAGTCCAAGCTGCTGGCGGCCAATGTGACGCAACTGTTCATCGTGGTGGCGACCGAGCCAGGCTTCTCGGACGATCTGGTATCGCGTTCGCTGGTCGCCGCCGAAGCGGCCGGTGTGCAGGCGCATCTGATCCTCAACAAGATCGACGTCACCGAATCGCTGCCAAAAACCCGCACGCGGCTCGCGCAATATGCGCGGCTCGGCTATCCGGTCCACGAAGTCTCGGCACGCGCCGCACCGGACGCCGCGGTCGCCACGCTGGCACCGCTGCTGCAGGGGCAATCGACGATTCTGATCGGCCAGTCCGGCATGGGCAAGTCGTCACTGATCAACCTGCTGGTGCCGGACGCCGACATCGCGGTGCGCGAGATTTCCGCTGCGCTCGATACCGGCAAGCACACGACGACCTTCACGCGGCTCTACAACATCGGCGACACGTCGACTGCGATCATTGATTCACCGGGCTTTCAGGAATTCGGTTTGTATCATCTGTCGGAGGGGATGCTGGAGCGGGCGTTTCCGGAATTCGAACCGTTGCTGGGCAAGTGCAAGTACTACAATTGCCATCACCTGAGCGAGCCGAACTGCACGGTACTGGCAGCTCTGGCGGCTGGCGAGATCCTGCCGTACCGGCATGCGCTGTACGTGCAGTTGCTGCATGAGTCGTCGCAGAAGTTGTATTAAGGCGAGCGCGTGGGGTGAGGTTTCAGTTACCTCACACAGTGCATTCGGTGCAATGCCCTTCGGTTATTTCAC
>CANFED010000325.1 GCA_947445995.1 Oxalobacteraceae bacterium
TCCCCGATCCGGTTGATGCGACCAAGCAGCCCGAGCCTGCCGAACCCGTCACCAAGTTTCCGCTTGAACCGACCGACGCCGCCACACCACCGCCAACGCCAGACAAGGCATTACCCAAACTGGCCGAGTCTGATCCGTTCGTCGACAAGGAATTGCAAGGGCTATTCCAGCGCAAGGATTTTGTTACCTGGGTGATACCTGCCAGCTTCGTCCGCCACGTCGTCGCGACGGTCGATAATCTGGGTCGGGCGCAAGCACCGAAGGCCGTCTGGCCGGTGCATCCGACACCGGGACGCTTCGCAACAATACCGACAGCCAACGGCGAGGCTATCAGTGCCGACAACAGCGCGCGCTACACGCCGTTTGTTGCATTCGTCGAGTCGGTCGACAGTCGCAAGGCCGTGGCCGTCTATGTGCGCTTGTATCCGCTGTTCCAGCAAGCGTATGTCGAACTCGGTTTTCCGAAGCGCTATTTTAACGACCGTCTGGTGGCCATCATCGACCAGTTGCTTGCCACGCCCAAACCAACCGGCGAACTGGCGGTCAGCCTGCTTGAAGTCAAGGGACCCATCCCCTCGCTGCAACCGTGGGTGCGATACGAGTTCACCGATCCGGCATTGAAGGCGCTGTCGTCCGGACAAAAAATCATGTTGCGCATGGGACCGCAAAACCAGCGTCGGCTGGACGCGAAACTGACTGAGTTACGCAAGGAAGTCGTATCGGCATCACAGCGCGGGCCGGGGAGGGACGTACCGAGTAATTAATTTGTGTCATGGTTTCGAATGTGAATGATTGGGTGAATGCGTGCCAGATGCGGGATGAGTGTGATGCCTGTAACGCTCCCCATTGTCGCCATCCGCTTACCCGCCATACACGGTATTTCGGTATTCCTTGTCGGCGATCAAACATTGAGACGTCGATGCCTCTGTCAGGAACCGCTGGCGGATGCGACGATACGAACGGCCAACGTTGTTCTCAACACGTCATCAAAGGAGAAAACCAAGTGACCATGCTGCAATCGGGCCCGCGTGCCGAAGTCATCCATCGTGCCGGGAGGTCTGCTCACAACGGCCTGGAGTATGACGGTCAGGTGGTGCTGGTGTTTGAAGGAGGTGGCGCGCTCGGTGCCTATCAGGTGGG
This sequence comes from Oxalobacteraceae bacterium, assembly GCA_947445995.1. Lineage (GTDB taxonomy): Bacteria > Pseudomonadota > Gammaproteobacteria > Burkholderiales > Burkholderiaceae_D > Actimicrobium. The sequence continues at coordinate 1,141 of CANFED010000325.1, forward strand.
TGTCTACGATGCACTGCACGATGCGGGCATCGAACCGGATTGGATGATCGGCACCTCCATTGGTGCGATCAATGCTGCGATCATTGCCGGCAATCGTCCTGAAGACCGGATCGAGCGCCTCAACGCATTCTGGAAACTGGTACAGGCCTGTCCGCTGCCGTGGAGCCAGGGTTTGCCGTGGGCACAAAGCGTGATGAACCTGAACACCGTGCTGCTCGGTGTTGATGGCTTCTTCAAGCCAAACCTCATTACGTTATTGAACAACAAGGCCCCGGTTGGCACCTACCAGGCGGGCTATTATTGCACCGATCCACTGGCGGAGACCTTGACCGAACTGGTCGATTTCAATCAAATCAACGAAGCCACCAACATGCGGCTCAGCCTCGGGGCGGTCAATGTCAAGACGGGCAAGATGCGCTATTTCGATAGCCACAAAGACGCCATCAGCCTGGCCACCGTGATGGCATCGGGTGCCTTGCCACCGGCTTTTCCGGCGGTCGACGTGGAGGGCGAACCTTACTGGGATGGCGGCGTGTATTCCAATACGCCGGTCGAGACCGTGATGAACGATGTGCCGCGGCGCGATTCGCTGATCTTTGCCGCGCATCTGTGGCACGCTGAAGGCGACGCACCGCAAAGCGTGTGGGATGCGGTGGGGCGCTGCAAGGATATCCAGTACGCCAGCCGGGTCGACAACTGCGTCAAGGAAGAGGGCAATCTGCATCGATTGCGCCACGTCATCAACCTGCTGGAAAAACGACTGCCAGCCGAAGCCAAACAGGATTCGGCCGTCAAGGACATGCTGTCCTGGGGCTGCTCGACCACGATGCATTTGTGTCGCCTGTACGCTCCGAGACTGGAGGGCGAAGATCAGTCCAAGGACATCGACTTTTCCGAGAGCGGTATCCGTCAGCGCCGCGAGGCCGGCTATGCCAGCACGATGACGATGCTGCAGCAACGTCCGTGGCTGGCACCGCATGGCGAACTGGAGGGAGTGCTGATGTACGACAGCGTGCCGCAGGAGTGATCCTGCGATGTCGTTGACGGGCGCTTACTTGGCCAGATGTTCGTACAGCAGTGTTGCACCGACGATGATCAGCACGACGCCACCGAGCATTTCTGCGCGCTTGCCGATCGCATCGCCCAGGCGGCGGCCGATCAGTACGCCAATCGTCACCATGATGGTGGTTGCCGTCCCGATTGCTGCGGCAACGATCCAGATATTGACATCGATGAAAGCGAGGCCGACTCCAATCACGAGGGCATCGATGCTGGTCGCGACCGCCGTCAGCGCAAGCCACAGGATGGACTTGCTCCTGGGCGCTTCAACCGCTTCCTCCTCGCTGTCTTTTGATCCGACGTAGATCATGCGCATACCCAATACGAGCAGCAGCCAGAACGCAATCCAGTGATCCCATTCGGACAGCCAGCTAATGTCGGCAGCCACCGAGCCGAGGGTCCAGCCAATGAGAGGGGTGATGGTCTCGATGGTGCCGAACAGCATGCCGATTTTAAAGGCCTGCATGAAGCGGATTTTTCCAAGCGCAGCGCCTTTACCGATCGCCGCGGCAAACGCGTCTGTCGACATGGCAAGAGCAAGAAGAACGATGGCGATAAAATTCATGTGAGATTTTTTTCTTCAGGTTGGGCGCAGGATCAAAGACATCACCGCGCGCCCAACCTCAACGCGGAAATGTCCTTGGTCTCGCCAACCGAAAGGTGCGCACGCCACGGTAGGTGTACCGAGTATGTTGACGTGAACGCTATTGTCTGACGACAAAAGCAGGCTACTCCCCAAAGAGTGACCGGAGTCTAGCGCAGATCGGCACGACTGGATAGACAATTGATGCCGAACCGGCAAGCTCTATCCGATCGCTTCTGCTGTCCGACTTCGAGTTGCGATCTGGTCGAGCGCCGCCAGCGCCTCATCGGTCATGCTCGCACCTGCCGCACCCGCGATGACCATCGGTGCGCTGACGCACAAGCGCAGCGCCATGACCGGTACGCCGTCACGCTCGCCACACGCCACCGGTTGCCCCAGTTGATAGCGTCGCTCACCTTGCATCAATGCCTGATACATGGCGCGGGTTTGCACGGCATCGAGATAGCTGCCATCGGCATGACGTAGCAGGAACGGGAACACCGTTTGCAAACTATCCCATCCGGTTTCGGCCCGGTGCAGGCAGGCCACCGGCAAGGCTTCCAGCAAAGGATCAGAGGCAATGCGCGCCCGGACTGTGACACCAAACGTTGATAGCAAGGCGCTGACCTGTTCTTTGGGCAAGCAATGAAATCGCTGCAGTTCGGCCAGCGCCGCCTGCCAGCGCAGCAGGAGTCCGAAGTTCGTCGATACAGGCAGCGACTGCCCGCAGCGCCAATCCGCCGGCCAGTCGGCAGCGCAGGAATACGCACCGACGGCAGGATCGAGCGGACGATCGCGATAGCGTGCGACCAGCATCCCCGGCACCAGCAGCGCGCCACAAAACGTCGGACCGCCAGCGAATTTGGAGCCGGTCAGCGCAACCAGGAATCCGCACGCCAGATAATCGCGCACGTTCGTTGCCGACAACCTGAACTGGCAGGCATCGACCAGCACCGTGACCAGTTCCGGCCAGCGCTGCTGCAGTGCGAGCACAGCCTCGCGTCCGGGCACCAGCAATCCGGTTTTACTCTGATCAGTCAGGACCAGCAGCACGCGCTGACCGGCCTCGGCAGCTTGCGTGACTGCGGCCATGCACTCGGCATCGACCTGTTCCGGATCGCGCAAGCTGCCATCGACGTGACGGGGTCGTAGCATGACCAGTGCCGGATGCCAGTTGTCCAGTGGCGTGCCGAGCGCGACCAGCGTGCTGTAGGCGGCGCAACTGCTGTAATGATTTCCGCGCAAGGCTGCTGGCAAGCCGCTGCCGGTTTCGGCGGCGTCTATCATGACGACACAGTCCGGTTGCAGCCACTGGCCGGCCAGCAGGTGCAGATCGGTGCCGGAAGCGGCCAGCACTGCGCCGGTATCGGGCCAGCCGCACAGCGCGATCAGTGCATTGCGGACGCGTTCGGCTTCGCTGGCGTAGACCACCTGCGGCGATTGATCGCGCAAACGTGCAGTGCAGTGAGCGTGCAGCGCCTGCGCTGCGGCATGACCGGCTACCGAAATCACCGATGCCGTCGAGGAACCCAGTGCCACCAGACCAATGTCAGGGCAGGGCAGGCAGCCATAGCGCGAACGCCCGCTACGGACGTCGA
>CANFED010000326.1 GCA_947445995.1 Oxalobacteraceae bacterium
CGGCGACGTCACGTCGTGCCAATCGGCGCCGCCGGCAATACGCAGTAACACATGCCTGGCTGCATGCGCCACGGTCTTCATCGGAAAATCAATTGGGCCAGCGTAGTGTGTCGGTAGTGCGTCAGTCATGGCTTTCATGAGCGCAGCTGCCTGATGCGCCATCCTGAAGCCTTCTGCCCAGGCTTTGGGCGCTAACCCGGCTGTAAAAGAGATGCCCGATCCAACCGGCCAGGACGTCCCGCTGTCATAACCAGACAGCACATAAGCAAGTTCCTGGACGCTTCGCACCCCATGGAACGGCTTGGAGACCAGCATGAAGCGCGCAGCCACATGCGCGCCCCCAGAGAGCGCCATGCCAATCGGTTCGTCAAAAAACTGCAAGGACGCCACCGAAAACACGCACAGCCGGATGCGCTGTTTCTCCAGCGTGCTGTGGAGTTCAACCAACCAGATCCACTCGCGTTGTGTCATGGATTGGGCCTCGTCGATGACCAGAACCAGGAAGCGCCCTCCCCCCTGTGCAGCCTGCGCAATCCATCGTTCGATGAGCATGTGTTGGCGGTCAAGCGGGCTACGCGTAGCCTTTGCCATCGGATGTCGGCTGGCATCGAGCAAGTGTGCATAGAACCGCCCCACTGACTGCGCACCGCCGGAATCGATGTGACTCCAGACCACCATGGGAACGTACCCGCCGTGGCGCTCTGAGAGCAGTTTCTGCAGCCAATGATCGACTGCGCTGGATTTCCCAAACCGCGATGGTCCAAAAATCGTTGCGCCGTCGACTTGGTCGTCAAGCCAGCCAGCAACGGTTTCCACCATGTCGCTGATGGCAAGCGTAAATAGCGAATAGTCGCGGGTCACGACCGGGTGATCACGAGCGACGTGTGGCGGCACCAGCGGTGCTGCAGCGTGGCCATTGATCACCATTGCTGCGCCATTCTTAACGGCGGCAAAATGATGGCTGGTTCAGGCTGCTCCGACTGTTCAGTCGTGTCAGCGGGAGCTGTGGTTGCGGATACAGCAGTTTCCTTCGCCAATCCCACCATCGATTGGCCTGCCAGCGACTCCGCATGGCTTTGCAGCACGCGCCTGGCTTCCAGATAGGCTGGATGGGTTGGCAGCTTCTTGTCCGGCGAGGACTCGGCGTAACGCACCAGCTCCTCGACGGCATCGCAGCTATTTGACAGATGTAGTAGCCGGCGCTTTTCCAGAGCACGTATTGCCGTACGCATGTACAGGGTGTGTGGCGTCTGGTGCCATGGCGGCGCAGCACGAACAGCGCCGAGGAATAGCCCTTGGAGCGTTGAGACGCTCGCATAGCGGGCATCGTCCTCGTTTTCGATATGAAGCCACACATTCTTGCCGATCAGATCGGTGCGCAAGCACAGCCACTCAGCAGAATACCTGGCATTGGCGAAATTGAAGTGCGGCCTGCGTCCCTTATCAACACCACCGAGGACTGTGCACAGCTTGCGAATACCGACCATCCGTTTTACTTCCCCGGCGTCTGCCGTACGAATGGGGGTCGAGGAACATGACGTCAGAAAATCCAACTGATCAAGCGGGCTGCGGTAGCCCAGCCCACTGTGTGGCGTGGCGTTATAGTTGGCAATGAGGGCATCGAGAAGCTCTTCGGCATATTCAAGCTGGAAGCTAGTCGCCTTTGCCATCGCATCCGGATCGCTTCCCTGCTTGTCTTTCGGCGAACTGCCTGTGGTGGTCGAAAGCCGATGAAAGCCACCCTCTGCCAGACGCCGAAAAAAGGTTTCGATAAATGGCCGGTCGTCCAGGCTTCGACGACTCGAATAGCTGTTGTTGTCCTGCGGTTTGAGCACGCGGGCACCGATCACGTCTTTCAGGGGGCGCTCGACACGCTCACAGATATTTGCCAAAGCGCCATCGACACTGAATTCGTCCCAGCAGGCGCCGATATAGCGAGGTGACCGAGAGGATGGCAGGCCGGCTCCTTCGACATAGGCGTTGCCACTGAACTGAATCTCGCGCGGTGACCATTGCGTGAGCGCGCGCTTGATGGTGCGCAGCACATCTTCAGCGGAGCATTCGCGACGCAAACTCAGGTGGTAACCCAGCACTGCACGTGAAACCACCTCGATGATGACAATCACCCAGAGCCGGTGAATTTTGCGCTGCTCTTCGCCGCCGTGAGGAGACGGCACCATCACGACCATACGGGTGTCAAGCTTGTGCGCATCACATTCGACGCGATCGAAGACCTGCAGCAGCGGGCGCGTTGTACCATCGCCTGCCCGAGCCTTGCGTTGCGCATTCTTGCCACCCAAAATGGCGCGCTGGCGCTTTGGATTTTCGTCCAGAACTTTATCGATGAACTTGGAAATCGTGACGTAACCACGCTTTTCGACGTTGAACGGCCACTCGCCACGGCGCTCAAATCCACGCTGTTGCAACTCGGCCAGGAACCAACGAACGAGCGCAAGCCGGGGCCGGCGAGGCGCTTCAAGCAACGCAGGCTGGTCGAGAATGTGGCTTCGGAACTTTGTTTTCAACCCTTGGCCATCGGGGGACTCAAACACCCACTGCATGGCGCCAGCGGCACCACCGCCCCAGTCCCCAACTCTCAGAGGCGCGGATCGGCTGTAGGACTTTACTCGTTGGTGAGGTAGTGCACCGCGCCAACCGTACAAGTTTCCATCAGGATGCTGCTTCAGGCATCGTTCAGTAATGAGACGATAGATTTGCTTCAGACCAAAGCCGCATGCAGTTTTTACCTCTGCAGCATTGGCTCCATCCAAATACCGCAGAATGCCCCGCTTGCGGCGCAAAAAGAGCTCACGCTGTTCTCCTGAAATGGCTCCATCGTCGACTGCGACCCACGTTGCGGGATCGATCTGAACGGCCAACACAATGTTGCCGCCTTTTGCCTTTGAACCAATACGCGCGCTACTGGACACCTGGTGCTCCCTTTTTATCAGGACGGACAGACATACATACAGCTACAAGATTAGTTGAAATCGCGGTGATAGCTACAACTTTTGTTGAATTTTATTGGTTACAACTTTAGTTGAAATGTCGGTGCGTCATGGGAGCGTGTATTCGCCAGATGGTTACAACTTTAGTTGTGTGAACGCACGTTCACACATCTATCATTATAAAACCACGCCGAGATACCTACCCGAACAGCCGATAACCCCGCCGCTGCCGGCGTCGCGTGATCACCTCAATGACCGCCAGCCCCGCAGCAACATTCGGCACCACGGTACTTCTACCGCCACCACGCTCACTGACACGGCTGCCCCAGGCTTGGCAGAGTACCCAGGTGCCAAACAGATGACGACTTAACAGCACCGTATAGACACGCGTATCTGTGACGAAACGACGCCACAGTAGGTTGTCAGACATCACGTCAAGCGACTGCGTCAGCGTGTCAGCAGTGTCAATCATCGGGGGTTACCTCGCCATGAGATGACTCATTCCGGCAAAAAAGACTACACTTAGCCATTACTGCGTAACGATGATGTCGTCGCATCAAACTTGCCGTCGTAATACTCGGCCTGCCCGTTCGGATAGAGTGAAACGCGGTTGACGGTTTCCGTCTCGGCGTCGACTAGCAATCGCTCAAGCAGTGCTCGCTGCGTTACGCCGTAACACTTTGCAAGACGCTCCAGTGCCCGTTTGGCGTGAAGGCTGACCACCTGGTTGATGCGCTCACAGTGGCCCTCTTCGTCCTGCAGATGACGCTTGCGGTAAGCGGATTGGCGGCTTGCATTGCTGGTGACCATAGGTATCGTTCTCGATGACATCTTCACGTAGTGACTACGTTACGCAGTAACTTAGCAGAATGCGCCAAATAGTCAATCACGCCGCATCAATCAATTGCATCAGCAATGTTGATGCCCATTACGCCTTGAGGGGATCACAGGTGGTGTGGCGCATCCATACGGTCATACAGAATACGAACGACCGCGATGCCATAAGTCGTGATATGAAAGTAAATCATGTGCCGCTCACTGTTCTGGCGACGATAGCCCGGTCGAATATGGTCCCATGCCGGGGCGATCTTGGGCGATGCCGCCAATTCGGCAAAGGCCGTTGTCAAGATGTCGATGTAACGATTAGCCTGCTCTGCCCCCACTGCTACCGGGTATGGGGCTCCACGCCGGAACCCTCGAAAATTTTATCGTAGGACTCGGCAGACCCAGTTTCAGCTGCCTCGTTCAAACCGATACTGTTTCCCGTTCAGTTTTGCGACCGGCCTAGACCATGATTTTCGGTGACTAACCGTCTGTGCAGGAAAACAAACGTTTGGCGCTTGGCGCTTATTCCCATCGGTGCGGGTTTTGCGCACCCCACAAAAAAATCGAGGGTTCCGGCGTGGAGCCCCGAGTACGCCA
>CANFED010000327.1 GCA_947445995.1 Oxalobacteraceae bacterium
CCATCGCCAAAACTCGACTCACGCGAACGGAACATCCTGAACCCTAGCCAGATCAAATAGACCACCCCGAACCACTTGATCGCGCCGAAGATTTTTTCCGACGTGGCCAGTGCCGCACCCAGCCCGATCGCGCACACGGTCATCACGATACAAACCGCCGTGATGCTGCCCAGTGCGCTGACCAGCGCACGGCGCACACCGAAGCGGACCGCATTCGACATGCTCATCAGCACGGCCGGTCCTGGCGTGGCGACCAGCACGCAGACAGCGGCGAAATACAACAACCAGGTTTGCAGCGTCATATCGGCAGTGCTTTCGAAAGAGTGATGGAAAAATGCATCAGCCGCCCGTCACCGGGGGAAAAAAGGCCAGCTCGCAGCCGTCCGTGATCGCGGTATTGGCCGTGACCATTTCCTGGTCCAGCGCCATGCGCAGCGCGCGCTCTTCGCCCAGCGCCTGTGCCCACAAGTCACCGCGCCCGCGCAAGAATTGCCGCACGTCGCCCACGGTGAGAACCTCCGCCGGCAACGTCAGCACTTCGCTACCCGTGCCCAGCGCTTCACGCACGCTGGCAAAAAACCGCAGGGTAATTTTCATCAATTGATCAATCCGGAAAAAGGAATAAACCGCACGATATCGCCGGCGACAATCACCTGTCCGGCCGGATTATCGACCAATCCATCGCCCCAGACTGTCGAGGTCAGCACACCCGAACTCTGGTTCGGAAACAGCTCCAGCGCACCGTCCGCACCCACCCGCACGCGCAGGAATTCATTGCGACGGTCCGCCTTCGGCCAGTCAAAACCCGCGCGCATCGCATAGGCTTGCGGTGCGACCTGCTCGACGCCTTGCAAGCGCAGGATGAACGGTCGCACGAACAGCAGAAAAGTTACGAAGCTCGATACCGGATTCCCCGGCAAGCCGAGGAAGAACGCACTACCCGGCCCGCTGCGATCGATTTCGCCGAACGCCAGCGGCTTGCCGGGCTTGACCGCGATCTGCCACATGTTCAGGCGTCCTTCGGCTTCGACTGCCGGCTTGATGTGGTCTTCTTCGCCGACCGAGACACCGCCCGAAGTGACGATCAGGTCGTGCTCTTGCGCAGCCAGTCGCAAGGTATCGCGCGTGGCCACCAGCGTGTCGGGCACGATGCCGTAATCGGTGATCTCGCAGCCGAGATTTTCCAGCAGGCCGCGCAACGTGAAGCGGTTCGAGTTGTAGATCGCGCCGGGTTTCAGGACCTCGCCCGGCATCGCCAGTTCGTCGCCGGTAAAAAACACGGCGACCTTGATCTTGCGCACCACCGGCAAGGTAGCAAGTCCAACCGATGCGGCAAGTCCCAGTTCCTGACCGCGCAAACGTGTACCAGCGGAAAGGATCTCGTTACCAGTCAGTATGTCTTCACCGCGACGGCGTATCCATTCGCCGCTGGCGGGCGTGTGCGCGACGATGACGTCGTCGCCGTCCGCCGTACATTGCTCCTGCATCACGACCGCATCGGCACCTTCGGGAATCAGCGCGCCGGTAAAAATCCGTGCGGCGGTTCCCGCCTGCAAAGGCTGGCCGACATGCCCGGCCGGAATGCGCTGGGCCACACGCAGGCGTGCTGAACCGCTGACGCAATCGGCAGCGCGCACGGCGTAACCGTCCATATGCGTGTTGTCCATCGGCGGCACATCGAGTTGTGACGATTGCGCCAGCGCGAGCACGCGGCCATTCGCTTCCAGCGTCGGGATGACTTCGTGACCGGTCACCGGACGCGCAGCAGCAAGCAGCAAAGCCAGTGCTTCGGCAACCGGCAACATCGGCGGGCGTGGAGTGGGTGTGGTTTTTGTCATGGTCATAGTCCTGTGTGGGCAACGATGAAGGCCTGCACTTGCGCGACATCGGCCTCCATGACTTCAAAGCGCTGCGGCAAGAATTCGATGTTCTCGAAACCGGCCGGCCGCTCGGCATCGGTATCGAGCGCTTCACGGATGGTTTCGTTGAACTTGGCTGGCAGTGCGGTTTCCAGCACGATCATCGGTACGCCTGGCTTGACGTGTTCACGCGCGACCTTGACGCCATCGGCGGTATGCGTATCGATCATCAGGCCATAGCGCGCATGCAGGTCGCGAATCGTGGCCAGGCGATCCTGGTGACAGGAGCTGCCGGACGCAAAACCGAATTGCGCGATCTTGTTGAACTCGTCGCCATCGCTGCCCGGCGCACCGGACAGATCGAAACCACCTTCGGTATCGACCTTGGCAAACAGCGCCTTGACGCGCACTGCATCACGATCCAGCAAGTCGAACACAAAGCGTTCGAAGTTCGAGGCCTTGCTGATGTCCATGCTCGGACTGGTGGTGTGATAGGTCTCGGACGATTTGCGCACGCGGTAAATGCCGGTGCGGAAGAACTCGTCGAGCACATCATTTTCGTTGGTGGCCGCCACCAGCTGGTCAATCGGCAAGCCCATCATGCGGGCAATGTGGCCAGCGCAGATATTGCCGAAATTGCCGGACGGGACCGTGAACGAGACCTTCTGCTCATTGCCGGTCGTCGCTTCCAGATAACCGCGAAAGTAATAGACCACCTGTGCGACAACGCGGGCCCAGTTGATCGAATTGACGGTGCCGATCTTGTAGCGCGCCTTGAAGGCGAGGTCGTTCGAGACTGCCTTGACCATGTCCTGGCAATCATCAAACACGCCCTTGACGGCGATATTGAAAATATTGTCGTCTTGCAGACTGAACATTTGCGCGCTTTGAAAAGCGCTCATTTTCAGGTGCGGTGACAACATGAACACGCGGATGCCGTGTTTGCCGCGCATTGCATATTCGGCGGCGCTGCCGGTGTCGCCGGAGGTGGCACCGAAGATATTGAGTTCGGCATGCTGCTTGTCGAGCGTGTACTCGAACAGGTTGCCGAGCAACTGCATCGCCATGTCCTTGAAGGCCAGCGTCGGACCATTCGACAGCGCTTGCAACAGCAGGGTCTTGTCGCCGTCCTGCTCGATCACGTGCAGTGGCGTGATGCGTTCTGCCGCTTCGCCGGCACGCGTGTTGCGGTAAACCGCCGCGGTATAGGTCTTGTCAGTCAGTGCCTTGAGGTCCGCAACCGGGATGTCGGTAGCGAATTTTTTCAGGATTTCCAGCGCCAGATCGGCGTAGGACAACGCGCGCCATGCATCGAGTTCGGCACCCGAGACTTGCGGATAGACGGCCGGCAAATACAGGCCACCGTCCGGCGCAAGGCCACCCAGCAGGATTTCGGAAAAGGAAGGCTGAGCGGCGTGGCCGCGGGTCGATACATAGCGCATAGAAGTGAAGTGGCAGGCGTCGTTAATGTGCTTGCATTATAGCTGCCACGCTCCTGCCAAGTTCGCTACGATGTCAGGCGACCTGCCCGACTTCACGCGGCACCACAACGACATTGGCGAGCATGTCGGTGACCAGCGCGGCGAGGTCAATGCGGGGCTGCCAGTCCCAGTCGCTGCGGGCAGCGGCATCGTCGAGGCTGTGCGGCCAGGTGTCGGCGATCGCCTGGCGTGCATCCGGTGCGTAGCTGATCTCGAAACCGGGCCGCTGCTGGCCAATCGCCACCGCCAGTTGCGCCGGATTGAAACTCAACCCCGCCACGTTATAGGCCGCGCGTATCACGATCCGTTCGGCCGGCGCATCCATCAGCGCGATCGTGGCGCGGATTGCATCGGGCATGTAGATCATCGGCAGCGTGGTGTCGGCCAACAGGTAGCACTGGTAAGGCTCGTCGCGCAACGCCGCATGAAAAATCGCAATCGCGTAATCGGTGGTGCCGCCGCCCGGAGGCGAACGGAAACTGATGATGCCCGGATAGCGGATGCTGCGTACGTCGACGCCATATTTGCTGAAGTAATACGCGCACAGGCGCTCACCAGCCAGCTTGCTGATGCCGTAGATCGTGGTCGGATCCATCACGGTCTGTTGCGGCGTGTTGTCCTGCGGCGTGCCCGGTCCGAAGGCGGCAATCGACGAAGGCCAGAATACCCGCAGCGGTCGACCGGCGGCAGTACGTTCGCGCGCGATCTCCAGGATATTGAGCAAGCCATCCATGTTCAGGCTCCAGGCCTTCAGCGGATCCTGCTCGCCGGTGACCGACAACAACGCCGCGAGCTGGTAGACCTGCGTGATGCCATACGTGTCGATGATGCGCGCCACCAGACGGCGATCGAGCACGTCGATGGCTTCGTAGTGCGCGGCACCGAACGGATTGCGTGGGCCGAGGTCGGCCGCGATGACATTGTCGGCACCATGCTGCAAAGCCAGCGCGACGACCAGTTCATTACCAATCTGGCCATTGGCACCGATGACGAGGATGCGCTCCATCATGCGGCTCCCGTGTGGTCGA
>CANFED010000328.1 GCA_947445995.1 Oxalobacteraceae bacterium
GCCGCGATCCACATGCAGGAAGTCGGCTTTGACAGCGTCTACCAGCTCGATGGCGGCATTTTGAAATATTTCGAGGAAGTCGGCGGCGCGCACTACCACGGCGATTGCTTCGTGTTCGACCAGCGTACTGCGCTCAATGCGCAACTGGCACCGTCGCTGCCAGTGCAATGCCCGGCGTGTACCGCGCAGGTGTCGCCACGCGAACAATTATCGGCAGAGTTTATTGCAGGAGAGCGCTGCCCGCATTGCTGAAGGCAACGTTCGGACAGACTAGTTCAATGGCGCTTCGACCACCTTGTTGCGACCGCTGCCCTTGGCGAGATACAACGCGCGATCGGCCGCATTGACCAGATCATCCGGCCCCTGCATCGTCGCCTCCAGCGTCGCCACGCCAATGCTGACGGTGACTTCGGCCACGCCCAGCGACTCGATCGCCAGCCGGTACCGTTCGGCCAGCACCAGTGCGCCATTGCGTCCGGTATTGGGCAAGACGACCACAAATTCTTCACCGCCAAAACGCGCCAGCGTATCCTGACCGCGCAATTTCTGACGCAGTGTCTGCGCCACCCGATACAACATCCGGTCGCCGGCCTGATGCCCGTGCACATCATTGAAGTGCTTGAAAAAATCCACATCCAGCATCAGGAACGACAACGCCAGTTCATAGCGTCGCGCCCGCGCGAACTCCTGGCGGATGCGCTGCTCGAACGAGCGGCGATTTTGCAGGCCGGTCAGGGCGTCGGTAGAACTGATGATTTCGAGGCGTTGCAACGATGCTTCGAGCCGCAGAACGGCACGCCGGGACGTGATCTGCTGGCTAACCTGGCGGGCCAGTGCGGCGAGATCCGCCTGTTGCGAGGCTGACAGCTTGCGCGGCGCGTGATCGAAAATGCTCAAGTAACCGCTCGGCTGACTGTCGGCATCAAGCAGTAACTCCGTGGCAATAAGGATCAGCGCCGGTGGCGTGTCTGGTGGCGCGTCGTCTTGCTGCAAGTGCAACTGCGCCGCTGCAGCACCCGTCACCGCAAGGGCGAGCGCGACCACGTCTTCCAAGGTCTGCTGGGACAACAACGCCTGCGCGCCTCCCTGCCGCACGCCGGGCAGGCAAACCTGATCAGGGTCGGGCAATGAATGCGCGAAGCGGGCGTTCGGTATGGGGAGAGTGGACAGCGTCATGATCGCTAGCGGAAATTTCCAAGAAGGAAGATTGTAGCCGGGACGGGATGAGGACGTATAAATTGTTTAAAGAATATGTAATCGTCTTGATGGCACCGGGAATGAAAACCGAAAAACATTGATGCACCCTGTGCGGTTGGCGGTGGTATTGATAAATATCGACATATGCAGCCACCAAAATCTCTCTTATTTCAATTTATGATGTATTTTTATAATAATAGAAAGAAAAAACGATCACTATTATGGAAATCTTTCACTCACGAGCGGGTAGAACGGTCCCTCAAGGCAGCGGATACCATGCCTTTATCCCAGAGCCTCTGCCCCCGACGTCCGGAATTGTTTTCGACAACGAGATGATTCATTTGCTTTCTCAGGCAGACATTGCGCTTGGACGTCTCTCTGGAATTGCCGATGTACTGCCGAATCCCGATCTGTTCGTTGCGATGTATATGCGCAAGGAAGCAGTGCTCAGTTCACAGATTGAAGGAATACAAAGCACACTCGATGATGTTCTTGCGGCAGAACACGCGGGGAATGCGGTGCAAACAAAAAGCATCGGTGACGTTGTCAATTATGTTTCCGCGATGAACTACGGGATTGACCGGCTTTCTACTCTGCCCTTATCCCTGCGTCTGATCCGGGAAATTCATGCCTGCCTGATAACAGGAGTCAGGGGCGAACACAAAGCGCCCGGCGAGTTCAGAACAACCCAAAACTGGATCGGTCCGCAAGGGTGTACGCTAGCAACCGCTTCATTCGTACCGCCACCCGTGCCGGACATGACTGCTGCGTTAAACAATCTCGAATCGTTCATGCACGACCGCAGCAACCTTCCGCTGATCATACAGTGCGCCATCGCACATCTTCAGTTCGAAACCATTCATCCTTTTTTGCACGGAAACGGCCGAGTTGGCCGCCTGTTAGTTGCACTCATGCTGCACGAACGCGGCGTATTGACGAAGCCATTGCTGTACATCAGTCACTACCTCAAAGCCAACAGAATTGAGTATTACGACCGGTTGATGGATGTCAGGCGGAATGGAAACTGGGAGGGCTGGATTAAATTTTTTCTGACTGGCGTTGCCGGTGTCGGCCATGAGGCATCGGAAACAGCAAAGCGCATTGTTGCATTCCGCAATGGCGCCCAAACAAAAGCCAGTACGATGGGGCGCAACGAATTCACACTCATTGATCACCTGTTCAGGCATCCCATTCTCGATGTGCGTGCTGCTGAAAAAATGCTGGGCGTGAGCTTTGTGACCGCCAATAACACCATGAATAACCTGGTCAAAGCGGGCCTTGTCAGCCAGAACAACGCAGGCAAGCGCAACCGTACTTACCGATTTGACGCCTACCTCACGTTGTTTGACGATCCCATCCCTCCAGAAATACCTCTGTATGAAAATGCCTGTAAAGAAATGGACGGCTATGTCCACGCGGCGCAGTTGCCGCGTTAGCTAACACTCGGCACAACCACGCCAGAGCCACCCGAGTCGGCGCCCGACTTCCTCATCACATCGTCAAGTAGGGTGAAATAACCGCAGGGCATTGCACCAAATGCACTGACTGCGCTAACTGGCTCTGTGTGTGCTTCGTCGCGCCCAAGCCAAACGCGGACCGTTGCTGGTAGGGTGGACACAGCAATTTGCGTCCACGCGCGCGCATCGGTAACCTTCGCCAATTCCGCTCGTTCAATGGTGCGCTCGCGTGGGCACGATAAAGCCGTGCCCACCCTACGGATTCGGAATGGCCAAGCCGGGAACGGCACGTCCATTGGTAATTCGCTCTATTTCACTGCGCGAATTCTCCGCTCAACCTTGTTCTGCGCACTCCACACAAAATCAGCAATGCCGCACTGAGGCGCATATTCACGCACGATCTGCAGCAGCAACGCACGCACGGCCTCATGGTCACATTGCATGCAGGCGGTATCGAGCCTGGTCAGCGCGGCCTGCAACTCGTCCCACGGCAGCTCCGCCTCTTGCGCCCGCATGATTAACGGATGGCCGGTCCCGATCACGTTATCGTTGATCAGTAATTCCTCGTACAGCTTCTCGCCGGGACGCAGCCCGACGAACTCAATCTGAATCGTTCCGTCAGGCGTCTCGTCACTGCGTATTTCCAGCCCGCTCAAATGCACCATGCGCTTGGCCAGGTCAACGATTTTCACAGGCTCACCCATGTCCAGCACAAACACGTCCCCACCCTCGCCGATGGCACCTGCTTGCAACACCAGTTGGGCTGCTTCGGTAATCGTCATGAAATAGCGGGTGATATCGGGATGCGTAATGGTCAGCGGCCCGCCACTCAGAATCTGCCGACGGAACAGTGGCACCACCGACCCCGACGAACCCAGCACATTCCCAAAGCGCACCATGCAAAACCGTGTCTTGTCCTGCGTGCGTGAAAACGCCTGCAGGATCAACTCGGCCAGTCGCTTGGTCGCTCCCATGACATTGGTCGGGCGCACTGCCTTATCGGTGGAAATCAGCACAAAATGCGAAACACCTGCAGCCATCGCCGTGCGCGCGAGGTGCAAGGTACCGAACACATTGTTGCGTATTCCTTCGATCGGATTGTGCTCGACCAACGGCACATGTTTATAGGCAGCAGCGTGATACACCGTTTGCACGCTGTAAGTGCGCATGACCTGCAGGGACTTGGCAGCATCGAGCACCGACCCAAGAAAGGGGATCACCTCAACGTCAATCTCCAGCGACTTCTTTATCGCATTCAATTCCTGCTCAATGGTGTACAGCGCGAACTCCGACAGCTCGAACAGAATCAGCCGGGCGGGCCGTTGTCTCAGAATCTGACGACACAACTCGGACCCGATCGTGCCGCCCGCACCGGTGACCATGACGGACTTATCGGTGATGCATTTGGCCATGAGTTCCTGCATCGGCTCGACGGCATCGCGGCCAAGCAAATCCTCGATTTCGATTTCGCGCACGTCTTGCACCTGGGCGAGACCGCTGATCAGGCTTTTGAACGGGGGCGTCACCAGTGTCTTTATTTTCAGTGGTTCGAGTCTGTCGAGAATACGGCGCTGGCTCCCCTTTGACAGGGAGGGCATCGCCAACAATATCTTGGTAATTTCCTTGTCGGCGATCAGCTCCGACAGGGATTCTGGTGCATAAACACGAATCCCGGCGACGGTCGAACCTTGCAGTTCTTTCTTGTCATCAATAA
>CANFED010000329.1 GCA_947445995.1 Oxalobacteraceae bacterium
AAATCGCGTGGATGGGCGTCACCGAAACCGAAGCCAAGGCGCAGAACATCCCGTTCGAGAAAGTCAATTTCCCGTGGGCGGCCAGTGGTCGTGCGCTGGCGGTGGGCCGTGACGAGGGGTCGACCAAGCTGTTGTGGGATCCGTCGACCAAGCGCCTGATCGGTGCCGGTATCGTCGGTGTCAATGCCGGCGAATTACTGGCCGAACTGGTGCTGGCGATGGAAATGGGGGCCGATCTGGAAGACCTCGCGCTGACCATCCATGCGCATCCGACCTTGTCGGAGACGCCGATGTTCGCGGCCGAAATGGCGCTGGGGACGATTACGGATTTGTATATTCCTAAGAAGTAATCGCGTTCCCCGTGTTCATCAAGCCCGCCAGCGCAGTGCGCCGGCGGGCTTTTTTCATGCCGCCAGCACGTCGATGGCGGGTTGTCCCGGCAGCAGCAAGCCGAACAGGAAATCGATATCGAGCACCTGGATCAGCAAGCGACCTTCGTTGGCCTTGATCAGGTTGCACACCATGCGGCCGCTGTGCTGCGTGACAAACGGTGCGGTGGTGATCTGCGCCGCATCAAATTGCGCGACCGCGTGCAGTTCACCGACCAGCAAACCAATGACCTGGCCACCGAGTTCGACGATGACAACCTGATTGCCGCTGTCCTGTGTGGACGGCACGCCGTTGAACAGATAACCCAGATCGAAGACCCAGACATAGCGTTCGGTTTCGCCATCGCGCTGCAGGACTATTACGCCGACGCGGTCGGTGCGACTGCCCAGCGAAAGCGGTTTGATCGCGCTGGCCGGCAAGGCTTCGAGCACGTTGCCGGCGGCCAGCGCCAACAATGCATCGTCGACAAAGAAGGTGGCAAATTCCTGGCCGCCGGTGCGGGTCGGATCACTGTCGATCAGCATGGCGGCGCTATTGCCGAGATGGTTGCGTGCACTGACCGCACCGAGCTGCACGTACACGATCGACAGCACATCTTCGCAATAGCCATCCGAGACCTTGAACTCGCGATAGCCGTGCGACACCGTCACGCCGAGCACCGCGTAATGACCGTCATGGATGACGATGCGCGAGCTGCTGCCGCCATTGGGCAGTTGCCGCAGTGCCGGGTCGAGATCGAGCAGGCTGCCGACCGGGCGCGTTGGATCGGTGCTGGCAATGATGCGGCCTTGCCGGTCCGTGAACAGCGCACTCATGGACGCATCGCTGTCGAGCGCACCGCGCAGCATCGCCGAAAATTCCGGTCCCGCATCGAACACGATGCCGATGCCGCCGACGATGCGGGCCTCATTGTGCGGATCGCGGATGGCCGCGTGATAGACGTAGGTCGGGACGTCGCCGTACAACGGCGCAGGTTCGAACGGCGTGACATGGAACGCTTGCTCCGAGCGCAACGCGCGCACCGCGTCCAGGGTGGCGACATCGATGTGGCTGCCGCATACCGATGGCGCACCGAGGTCTTCATTGCTCGCCGCAACGATGACGCCACCGGCGTCATAGACCACCAGCCTGGTGTAGACCGTGTAAAGCGTGTTGATGTAATTGAGCAGGGTGTTGAGCGCGGTGGTGTCGGCATTGCCGCTGGCCAGCGCGCTGCATAGTTCCGGCGTCAGCGCCCACCAGCGGCAGTCATCCGAGCGCTCGTACAGATTGCGGTCCAGCAGGTCGACCAGCAGGTGCGAGGTGAACTCGGCATGGCGCAGTTTGGAGGCCAGTACCGTGTCGTAGAGTTCGCCGATCGAGTTGGCAAACAGCGCATCGCTGCGCGCGCCGGTTTCGCTGATCTGTTCCAGTACCGACTTGAGCTTGCGCGCTTCGTCATTTTCGCCAGCGGTCATGACCTGGCCATTCCAGACCACGCGCCGGATCGTGCTGGCCGCACTGATGATCTGGAACAGCGGCGGACAAAAGGTATGGGCCTGCGACAGCAAACCATCGGCCAGCGTCGGGTCGAGGGCGGCGCGGGCAGCGTGGTCATTGCCGGTGAAGGCAACATCGACCGGCATCATGACCTGGCCCTGCCAGCCGACCGGTCCCGGATAGCCCTGATAGCCTTCGGTGACGAGGGTACGCACCAGATATTCGCGTCCGCCAAACAGGCGCATGGTGGTGTCGCCATCCCGATTGACCGGCACGACGGCCCCCAGCGGAATCCACAACGGATCGCCACTTTCGATGACCCGGTTCTCGCCATCGAGCAGCAGCAGGATGGCGCGCCCGGCCGGATCGCGATGGGAGTGAAAGATGCCCGCCATTTCCTGCTCGAAATGAAAGCACAGGCAGAGCAGGCCGATGATCGCACCGGTATCGGGATGATGCATGCGGCGCGAATAGATCAGCGCCTTGCGCTTGCCCGGTCGCAAGTCCGATGCGCCGAAGCTTTCCTCCCAGCCGTCGCTGGCCAGCGTGCGGGCAATCAGCGCGTCGTTGCAGTGTGTCAGTGGTGACTGCGGATCGATCTGGGCCAGCACGTTGCCGTGCAGATCGAGCAACAGGATTTCGTCATACACGGTGTATTTGCTGCGATAGGCCCGCAGTCGCGCCGCGATGCGTTGCTGGTCGCCTTGCTGGCCGGCGACGAATGCACACAATTCGTGATCGGTCGCCAGAAAGCCGACATCGGCGGTGCGTTCGTACAGATTGCGCACCACGATGTCGATCACGTAATGGGCTTTGGTGCCGATCTCGGCCAGCACGTTGGCGACTTTTTCGCGCACCAGACTTTGCACTAACTCCTGCTCCAGCTGATTGAATCCGGCGCGCGTCGACGCCATCGTCGGCAGGATGGTGCGGGCTTCGACCGGGCAGTTCATCTTGGCGGACGATTCGATCATGCGCCACATCAGGTTGAGCTCGTGCAGCGACTGCTCGCAGCGGATCACGTCGCGCATGTAGGGAAGGAAGGTGTCTATGGCGAGGGTAGCGGTCATGGGTGCCTCTGGTTATCGTCGCGGCTATTTTTTGTACAAAGCAATTATTGTGCGCGGGCGACCTTATGCCCAATGACCGAGGCGCTGCATCCATTGTGCGATGGCGCGTTCGTTTTCACCACCGGCCTCGTGCCATGCTTGCATGCCGGGCTGATCTTCCGCCAAACGGTGCTGACCCAGCTTGAATTTTCCTTCGATCTGGTCGACCCGGATTGTGAAGCCAACGATCGCCTTGAGCAAGCCGTCGCGCAAGCCGGCATCGAGCTGGTCGAACTGGGCGTGGTAGCCCGGTTCGTTCTGCGCCACCAGGTCGGCCAGCAAGGCCAGCTTGGCATCGACGTCGTGTTCGATGCGTGCAAAACCGCTGGCATGGACGGCAATGTAATTCCAGGTCGGCACGCGGTTCTTGCCGACATACAGCGTCGGTGAAATATACGTGTGCGGTCCCTGAAATATCACCAGCGCGGCCGGGTCTGCCTGCAGCGCCTGCCAGTGCGGATTGGCACGCGCTACATGACCATCGATCTGCAGCGCGCCATCGACCTGCCGTGCCAGCACCGGCACGTGGGTGGCGAATGGCTTGCCGTCCACGTTCGAGACCAGCGTCGCGAAGCAATAGCGTTGCATCACTTCCAGCAGCAGCGCCGGGTCGTCCTCGCGGAAGTGCTTCGGCACGTACATGGTCAGTGCCCGAGGTCGCGCATCACTTTTGATAGCATCGCCAGCATCTGGTCGATTTCGGCATGCGTCACAGTGAGTGCCGGCATGAAGCGCAACAGGTCGGGCCGTGGCGAGTTCAGCAGCAGGCCGAGCGGTTCGATGTTGCGTGCCGCTTCGACCAGTTGCGGACCGATATCCTTGCCCAGCATCAGCGCACGCAGCAAGCCTTCGCCGCGTTCGCCCTGCAGGCCGTGCTCCGCGCTCAGGGCCAGCAAGCCTTGCTGCAAATACGCGCCGCGCTCACGCACCGAAGGCAGGAAGCCCGGTGCCAGCAGTGCATCGGCAACGGCAACGCCAACCGCTGTCATCAGCGGATTGCCGTTGTAAGTGCCGCCCTGATCGCCCGGTTCGAAGCAGGCGATTTCTTCGCGGCACAGCAGGGCAGCCAGTGGCACGCCGCCGCCGATGCCTTTGCCCAGCGTCATGATGTCCGGTTCGATGCCCGACAATTGATAGGCAAACAGTTCGCCGGTGCGGCCCATGCCGCTCTGGACTTCATCGACCATCAGCAGGATGCCGCGCTCTTTTGTCAGTGCGCGCAGTGCCTGCATGAATTCGCGCGTGGCCGGAATCACGCCGCCTTCGCCTTGCACCGGTTCGAGCATCACGCCAATGGTGGTATCGGTGATCAGGCGTTCGACGCTGTTGATGTCATTGAGGTCGGCTTTCGGAAAGCCTGATACCTG
>CANFED010000330.1 GCA_947445995.1 Oxalobacteraceae bacterium
CCTTGTCGGCATCGGTACGGAAGGCAATTTCAAATCCGAGGTAGCAGCTTTCCGGATCCATCGTCGCGGCATCCGGGATACTGTCGGCTAGCGTGGCAATGCCGACGATGCTGCCCAGCGTTTCGAGGTAACGCAAAAACGACAGCGGGTCCATGCCGTTGCGCAGCACGTCGCGGCCGAAGCGAATCGAGATGTGCCAGTGTTCGGTATCGACACCGGCGTAGTCGATGCGCTCGACCGGATCGACGGCATTGGAAACGGCGAGGGTGGTTGCTGGCAGCGCCTTTGGTGCCGGACTGTCGAGGTAGTTCGAGAGTTGCGCAATCAGCGGTGCGCCTTGCGCTTCGAGTGCCTGTTCCATGCCGTCGTGGCCGGCGGCGACTGCTTCGACCAGCCGGCCGATCTGGTCACAGCATCCCAGCAGCAAGCTCACTAGCGCTTCGGTGACCGGCAACTTGCCATCGCGCACGCGGTCCAGCACGCTTTCGACGACATGCGTGAAGGCGACGATATGGTCCAGTCCGAACAGGCCGGACGAGCCCTTGATGGTATGGGCGGCGCGAAAAATCGCATTCACCAGTTCATCTTTGGGCTCGGCTTGCAGGACCACCAGCAGCGAATTTTCCATTTCGATCAACAGTTCGCGGCATTCGGAAAAAAACGTTTGCAGTGCGTCGTCCAGATTCATGATGGCTGTCCTGTCGTGGCCGAAGCTGAAGCCGATTGCGGTGAGTGGGGCAGCACCAGTGGATCGCCGAAATAGCCTGCCAGGTCGAGCAGTTCGAAGACCTCGGCAACGGCAGCGCTATGTCTGACCAGATGCAACGCGTGCGGCCCGGCCAGGGCGATTTTTTTGGCCAGCATCAGCAACTGCAAACCTGCGGTATCGATTTCGCTGACACCGGACAGGTCCAGTTCGAGGTCGCCCGGTTCGGCCAGTGCCCCCAGCAACAGCGACTTGATTTCGTCGGCGCGATAAATCGTCAGTTCGCCGTCGATGCGCACTTGGCGGGTGGTCATGGCAGGCAGAGTTTCTGGACCGCGTCGAGCAGTTGCTCTGGCTTGAACGGCTTGACTACCCAGGCCTTGGCACCGGCGGCGCGGCTGGCGTTTTTCTTGTCGATGTCGGTCTCGGTGGTGAGCATGATGACCGGCGTGAAGCGGTAGGCCGGCAATAGCTTGACCGCGCTGACAAAAGCGATGCCATCCATGTTGGGCATGTTGACGTCGCTGATGATCAGGTGGACTTTTTGTCCGGTCAGTTTGGCGAGTGCGTCCTGGCCGTCGCGCCCTTCCAGGACATCGTAGCCGGCACCCTTGAGGGCGATGCCCACAACTTGCCGCATCGATGCGGAGTCATCGACAATCATGATGGTCTTGGCCATGGTATTTCCTAAAAAAAGGTGATGTCGTTATCGGTGTTGCGGCTGGTGTGGTCGACCGTGGTGCCACTGTGGATCGCGTGCTGGTCGGCCATCACGTAGGTTTCTTTGAGTTCATCGAGCAGGATGCGGGCATCGAGCGGCTGCAGGCTGCCGGCATCGGTGATGTCTTGCCGGTGCACGTCGAGATAGACCGGCAGCTGTTCGATATTGCCCTTGACGTGATTCATGATCTGGCTGACCCGGTCCTGGAACTGCAACTGGACCAGCGCGGCACCGACCTCGCTCTTGATGCCGATGCTCTCCTGCTGCAGTAGCGAGCTTGACTGCACCAGCGCATCGGTGATCGTGCGGAAGTCGGTCAGTACCGTCTCGATCGTGGCTTCGGCCGAGCGCAGCGTGATTTCTTCCTGCTTGACTGCGGCACTCACCGAGCGCACGGCTGCGGTGATGGCACCACTGATGATGTTGACCTTGCTGGCAATGTGCTGGCCGGTATCGCCGGATTGGCGCGAGAGCATGCGAAATTCGCGCGCCACGACCGTGAAGCCGCGACCTGATTCACCGGCCCGCGCCGCTTCGATGGCCGCGTTGAGTGCCAGCAGGTTCGATTGCGCAGCGATCTGGGCGACGTCGGTGGCCATGTCCTGCAATTCGGCGACAAAGCGGTCGAGTGCCTGCACCTGGTCGAGCATGCCGGTCATGCTCTGCATCGCCGCTTTTTGCGAGGCGACCACGCTGCCGAGTTGCTGCTGGCTGCGTGCAAAGACAGCGACCAGGCCATCGTCGCTGTCGCCGATCGAGGCGGTCGCTAGGCTGGACGCGTGGACTGCGTCATCGAGCTTGTCGACAATCCCCGAAAAGCGCTGTGACAAGTCATCGATGGCGCTGTCCATCTGCGCCCGTGATGATTCGATGTGGGCGCTCCAGACCGGCACGATTGCTGCGCCAAATTGCTGCTGACTGACCAGATAGGCGTCGATGTCGCGCCGATTGGCGCGCTGGCGGGCTGCACTCATCAGGCTCATCACAATGCCGGCGATGACCAGTAGCGTCATCAGCGCAATGGCCAGCCCACTCCAGTCGGCGCTGATCGCGACCGCAGCGGCACCGCCGAGGCCCAATGCAGCGGGCATGCAGTCCAGCCCGGAAAATTTTTTCCCACTGTGCGAGGACGTCATGATCACGCCAGCATCAGTGTGGTGGTCAGGCTGTAGCCGCTGCCATACGCATTGCGTACCGGCAGATCGACCCGCAGTGCGCTTTTTACCTTGCGTCGTAGCCGGTAAATCAGCATGTCAATTTTTTTGGTGTCACGTCGCTCGTCGCCGCTGACGTCGATATGCATTTCCTTGTTCAGCGTTTCGCGTGCGACTGGCTGATTGCTGTGGGTCAGCAGATGCAGAAAGCTGAATTCCTTTTCGGTCAGGTTGACAGAGAGCAGATCATTGACCTGCAGTTGTCGTTCGGTGGTGTGCAGGCACCATTGCAGTGGTGCCAACGTAACGGGGATGCCAGGGTGGTGCCTGATGCGCCGGCAGAGCGCGACGACGTGTGCGCTCAACTTCGATGCCGAAACAGGCTTGGTGAGTATTTGGTCGGCACCGAGCAGCAAACCCTCGCTGCGTTGTTCCTGCTGGTCGCCGTGCGTCATGATCAGCACGCCGGTGCCCGGATAAGACGCTTGCATGCGCGCGACAATCGCCTGACCATAATCATTGGGCATGCCAAGATCGACGATCAGGATGTCGGCCTGCTGGCGCTGCAGCGTCGACCACATCATGTCGACGCTACCGACCACAACGAGGTCGTGCTCATTGATAGCTTCGTCAATAAAGCCCTTGTTGGAATAGGGAAAAGACGGATTATCTTCAAACAGAAGGATGTGGGCCATTAATATGTGTAATCGAATTGTTGAATAAAATGATAGTCAGTATTTTTAAATTAGTTAGTAACTATCAGTTATAAATAAAAACATGCATTTCGCGAACTAGTTTCTTCATGTTAATACATTCAATATCAATAAAAACCCTCCAATTGTAACTTTTCATTCAACCCCTCTATATTTCAACAAAATAGACGGTGTTAATTGTTGGTATATCCAATTAACCAGACAAAACAAAGCCGCATAATGTTATTTTAATAAAATCGAATGTTTGGCATATCCTGTTGTCTGACTTTTCACGAGGTGTAGATGAGGAGTCTTGGTAATGAAACGTCTTTTTTTAACTGAAGAGGAAAAAAAATTCCTGCACGATATCGGTGTTTTCCATGAAGACGCGCGCGTCCGGCAACGTG
This sequence comes from Oxalobacteraceae bacterium, assembly GCA_947445995.1. Lineage (GTDB taxonomy): Bacteria > Pseudomonadota > Gammaproteobacteria > Burkholderiales > Burkholderiaceae_D > Actimicrobium. Next base: position 3,681 of record CANFED010000330.1, read on the forward strand.
CGCAAGCGATCATCCGCGTCGCTCAAGGTTGCACTTACAAAATTGTTGCCGCTGATTTTGGTGTACACATGAGCACTGTGGCTGCATGGATTCGGCGTTGGGAACACGACGGTACGGCAAGCCTGGTGCAGGCGACCTATTCCGGCCGACCGGCGAAACTGGCACCTGAATTGCTCGAACGTTTAAGGATTGATGTGCAGACACACGGCGGCAGCATCGATCAGTTGCGCCAGCGCTTGAGCAGTCAGGCAATTGATTTGCCGGTTCATGAAGCGACCTTGTTACGTCATTTAAAAAAAATGGGCTTTACGATGAAACGCAACTGAACTAATCCGATCAGGCCATTTGAATTGGAGTCAGGAGCGGTAATGACACCACTGAAGCTGCCCTGCTTGGTAGTTCGAATGCAGGATTAGTTTTGTAAGTGCCATGCAAAATCAACTAATATCAACAGCGAATTAACTTGTTTTTTTTGAAATAAATTATTTTAATGATGTTATTTTTATTTTGCATGATAGTGACCGTGTTCGTAGACGGATTTCGATCCACACCATATTGATTCCACCAGTCTGGGACAATATTTACCAGGGAATTGTCATGATTGATTCATTTGCCATACGCGAACCGCTTGCCGTTAATGGCACCGATTACACG
>CANFED010000331.1 GCA_947445995.1 Oxalobacteraceae bacterium
AAAGTTTCATTTGTGCAGTGTCTTTGCGTGCTCTTTTTTCGAATGCGGGTTACCGTACTTGAAAATTGGCCAAAAAAAGTTGCCTGACAATCCAGTTGGCGACAGCCAGGTTGCCATTCACCTTAGCGCCAGTGCCTTGCTGTGCCTCGGCGGCAGGATGCCGGCAGCGACATAGTCCTCCAGCGAAAACACGGCAATGGCCTTCTTGCGAATCGTGAAGGTGGGGAAGGACAAACCGGGGACAACTGACAGGTAAAGCGGGAACCATCGACTGGCAGTTCGCCTTCGAGCAGCGGTGTATGGTGGGTGACTTCCTTGCAGTGATATCCGGCAACGTTGCGGATAATGACTTCGGCCTGCGTGCTGCGCACGGTGCCGATGCACTGCATGGGTTCACCGAGGCGTTCCTGCCAGACGCGGCCGTCGGCATTGAGCAGGATATCGATGGTACGGGGATCCTGCAGGGCCGTCAGCAGCAAGGGCCCCATGTCCTGTTCCAGTTTTTTCTTCGCACGTTCCTTGCCGTAACCCTGACACAAGCAGGGTGATGGCTTACATCTCTTCACAGCGGATACAAGTTGACGGACCTAAAAATGGGTTCATGTCGTTATGCTAAGGCCTCCTTAACCCGCAACGCAGGAGCACATCATGGAAACCACCCAAGCAACCACCCAAGCAACCACACGCATCCACCCGCTGCTGGCAGGCGCTGCCGTCTCGGTGACTCTGGTCAGCCTGCTCGGCGTTGCAGCTCTCAGCGGCATGCTGCCGAACTCGAACAGTTCTGCCGCTCCATTGGCACAAGCGGCACCAGCACCGGTGCTGGTCCAGACACCGGCCGGTTTGCAATACATGCAACCCGTATCAGCACCGATGGCCGCAGCCTTTCAGGTCGAACCGGTTGCGCCACCATCCACAAAACCTGCCGCAACGGTGCGTCGTACCTCTTCGCACCAACCCACCTACGCCCAGAACAGCAATAACTACCGCAACGACAATCGCCAGCCGACTTACCAGCAGCCGGTGCAGGCCGCAAACAGCCCTATCGGCATTGCCACCGGCGCTGTTGTTGGTGGCCTGATCGGTAATCAGGTAGGTGGCGGTCGCGGCCGCACGCTGGCGACCGTAGCCGGAGCGGTCGGCGGCGGTTTCCTCGGCAATATGGCTGGCCAGAAATATGGTTATTAACTAGTTGGGCCGGGCAAGCCCGCACTGGATGCGGCACAGTCAGGCGAGCCAAGCTCTGGCACGTGAAACCAAACTGATATCCGTTCGTGGTGAGCCTATTCTGCCTAGCTAGTATAAAAAGTTCTCGCTGCCAGACAGGTTCAACGAATATTGACGAACTCGGTAGCGAGTGCTTTCAAAAATGAACGGTGGACAGCTGTGTGGTCAGTGGTCGACGAAGGGGTTCAGTAATCGAGCGCCAGTGCCTTCAAAGTCCGACGTGTTTCTGGTGACCACAGTGAAATCGTAAAGCAGGGCGATTGCTGCAATCTTCCGGTCGTTTGGACAGAGCCTTGCTGGTCCGCTTTAATTCCGTCAGCGCGGTACCTGCAACGGTCGGTCGGTGCCAAGACGATCAGCCCATGCGTGCACGGACTGGTGATCAATCACTTGGCCAGAGTCCACATCGGCCAGAGCTTCACGAGTCAAGCGACTGCGTTCCTCTTCCTGCTCAATCCTGTCTGACAGCGCCTGTTTCATGATCCAGTTGCGCGGGACCGCTGTGTTCAACCGCATGATGACCGCCGCACGCCCAAACTCCGTTCGCAGTCAAAAAATGACCACATAATCGGACAAGGATTGGGGGACTGTCGCCTTCAACTTTGAAGTGATCCAACGCCATTGGGAACAGGCTATCAATATTAGTAATCTGAAATTTCCACCGGTTTGGACGCGGACCACCAATTTTGGCGTACGCAATGTTGGAGATTCCCGTCATTCGCTCGTGAAGAAAATGATTTTTCGATATTGACTCATGGTTGGGATTTTATTTATTGCGCAGGCGCGCGCTTTTTCGGCTCTTTTCAAAAAAAGCATTGGGCTTGGTTTTTACCCACTTCAGAAAATGGCGCATTTCATCTTGTTGCTTTAACTGCTCAACAGTGGAAAACTGCCGCGCCAGTTCCGTTTCGGTGAAGAGAGCGTGAATCTGGCGGTGACATATGCGATGAAGGTCAACCGTCAGTGATCCGCCGTGCGACTTGGGTATGAGGTGATGTGCGTCCTTTTGGTGGCTCGGGATCGGTCGCCCGCACAACGTACACACGTCCTCGACTTTGTTTCTTGCTACAAAGGTATCCAAAAGAGCTAAATTTTTTTTCTTCTTGATGCGTCCGGTCACCTTGCTAATCCTGAAAATAAATGATTAAAAGGCAATCGAAATTCGATTAGCGAAATTCGCTGACGCTGAACTGCAGTCGCCAAAAAATACAGGATGCTCCATTGCCTTTCAGGCATTTATCGCATCCCGGCCAACGTGGTTGCATCCACCGACAGCCTCACGCCAAGCGAGCCTGATCCGTTGTGTCCGGGGAACTTGCGCAAATAGACCTCGACAGCGTCAACCTCTGCGCAAGCGGCACACGCCTTGACAATCCGGGTGACGAGTCGCTCTTGCGTCTCGTAGTGGCAGTCGCCAGCAAGGCGGTCAATTTCTGCAATCAAAGGGTCGTAATCGACTACGTACGCCATACCGTCTTCAGCAATCAGGACTTTTTGCGAACCGATCTGCAAGGTAATGTCTAGCAAGTGTTTGTCGGGCACCGTGTCATTGGAACCGTATGTTCCGATGTCCGCGTCGATTTCCATATCGCGAATTTCAATACAAGCCTGATTTTTCATCCGTGTAGTCCGTTTTCAAAATTTATTTGATCGAGCCGGGGCGGCATACAAACCTGTTGCCGACCGAAAGCGATGACGAGTTTGCGGAGCGCTTAGTTACTTCAATAACAGGAGAACCAGTGTAATTCGCTTTTTCAAACTGGGTTGCAAAGCCCGGCAGTGCGCGGTCAACGGGTTTTTGTTGACGGTGTGTTCCGACACGGTGATTGCATCGTATTGCCCTCAAGCGCGCAATTGTTACTACGGGTTATCATCGTCATTGGAGATTTTTCCTCATCCCGTCGAGCGACGAGTCGTTTTCCGGTGGCTTGTCCCCGCAGTTGGGCCTCAAGCGTTCATTAATCTTTTCAATCACAAGGTATTCCGGTATGACGTATTCGCTCGCAGTGTTGACCACTGCTCTTTTGTTTGGCGGCATGATGCTCTACTCATTCGGATTTGCCGCCCTGCTTTTTTCGGTTTTGCCAAAGCAAACTGCCGGCGCAACGCTGCGGCGAGCTTTTCCGTTGTTCTACGTTTTCGTGATGGCCACAGCAGCAGTGGCGGCTTTGGCCTGGTTGTCTCATGACATCACTGCGGCGATGGTGATGGCCGGCATTGTCTTGTCCACCCTTCCTGTGCGGCAGTTGTTGATGCCTGCAATCAATCACGCTACGGACACAGGCCGGCGGCAACGTTTCAATTGGCTGCATGGCTTATCGGTATCAATCACCATCATTCATATTGTCGCTACGGGCTGGTTGCTGGTACGACTCGGTTGATTTGCGAGTGTTAGCCTGTTGTTCCATTTCCATAGAATCGCCGTTGTTGCATCGCTTTTGCTCGGTGGCCCGACCAATCCAATCCTCCCCCTCTGGAAACTATAAAGGAACGAGGTAGTGGAAATCGTTTGGTTCAAGCGCGATCTGCGTATTCGCGACCACGCACCACTGACCGGAGCTGCGGCTACCGGTCCAGTGTTAGCGCTGTTTCTGCATGAACCGGAGATCATTCTTGCTCCGGATTTTTCAGCCTCCCATCGTGGATTCATCCGGGAATGTCTAGATAGTCTGCATGCAGAATTACAGGAGCGTGGTGCCGGGCTCGTCGAGCTGACAGGCTCGGCCCCTGAGTTGCTTGAGCAAATCTGGCAACAACAGCCATTTGCCAACCTGTGGAGTCACGAAGAAACGGGAAACTGGGCATCGTATCAACGTGACAAGCTGGTTGCCGCATGGTGCCGACGGCGGGGCGTCTGTTGGCGGCAGACTCCACAGAATGGTGTTCTCCGCGGTCTGGATACGCGCACGAAGCGAGACTGGCTGGCCGAGCTCGAAGTGTATTCAGGCAGCGAGCCGGTCAGGGCACCACGCAATATCATCTCGTCACGGTTAGCCCCGATGCTGGTCGCGCCTGTCACGCCTCTTCAGGCCGCCGGCCACGACAAACCCGGCCGCATCAAAGGCGGACGCGCTGAAGCCATACGCTTGCTGACCGAGTTCATC
>CANFED010000332.1 GCA_947445995.1 Oxalobacteraceae bacterium
GCGAGGCTATCGTAACCCTCACCCCTATTCGTTATGGTTCAATTCCGTCGTCATTACGATCTTCATCGCCGGCGTCCTTGCGAACGGCCGGCAGTTGTTTGAGCAATGCCGGTAGCCATTCTTGTACTGTCTCCCACACCACATCAAGGTTGATGTCGAAATAGCCGTGGGCCATGCGATTGCGCATGTTGCGCATGCTGCGCCACGGTACTTCGGCGTGCGCCTGAGTGAACTCGGCGTAGCCATCCATCACCTTCGTGGCCGCTTCGCCGATGATGATGAGGCTCATGATGACAGCCTGCTGGGTGCGCTTGTCTGTCAGGAAGTCGTCCTTGGCCAATCCTTCCACGAAGCTGAGCGCATCGACTGCGGCCTGCTGTATGTGATCGAGGTAATCGGGTAACCGGCTCTCGCTCATACTGGTTGAGCCTCCGCGAGTACCTTGGCCCGAAACTTCAGCGGCAGGTCGCCGGGTGTCAGCAGATCAACGTCAACGCCGAGCAGCGTTCTCAGTTCGTCTTCCAAATCACCCAAGTCCAATAACGTCGCTCCGGGTAGCGCGTCTACCAACAGATCAAGATCGCTGCCGTCCCGGTCGGTGCCGTGCAGTACCGATCCAAAAACGCGCGGGTTCGCCGTACGAAAACGGCTCACTGCTTCGCGCACTGCACTTCGATTCATGTCGAGCACAACGGACGGTCGCATGGAACTCCTTTTTTTCGAAACTCAATGAAACAGTAGGCTGGCGAGAATAACATTTCAAGAACAATTTGCGAGAATCGTCATGCAAAGATAGAAGCTGTTACACGCGGCTTCGTTTTTAATTCCGTCAAATTCGATGAAATTAAAATCAGGGTGGTTGATTTGCTCCCGAACACCAAGAAACAGCACGGTGTCTTTGGAATAGGGGAGGTGCGCTAGTTTGTCTTCAGCCGGGCGATATGCTCATGGGTATATTGCTCTGCCTTGTCGCTGATACATCCCCCTAATCCGGCTCAATCACCACCTGCACCGCCGCACTACAAAACCGAGAAATACCATATTCGATAGCAACCCCATCGCCATCAACATAAACAGTTTCCACATGCAGGACAGGCAAACTGACCGCTTGTCCAAGTTGCTGGGCCAGCAGCTTGTCCGGCAAGCGCGCCGTAACCCGGCTCATGCGGCGCTGGAATTGCACCACGCCGAATTGCGCCAGCGCCAGATGCGTCACGCCACTGTGCGCATACAACGCGCCGAGTCCGGCAAAGCGCGGTAACGGAAAATACTGGGAACACACGCCGATGATTTTGCTGTCGACGATGTCGAGCGACTCGACGCAGAGCACATCTGCGCCGGCGGTCAAGTCGAGCAATTGCCCGATCTCCGGCGTGGCCGGCATCGCATCCCATGACAGCACCCGGCTGGCACCGATCCGGCGCGCACCGGCGACGCTGTGGGCTAGCCGACTCCGGCGTCCAACCTGATAGTCGAGCATGTCGTCGCGCACGAAGGTGCCGCTGCCATGCCGGATATCGACCAGGCCATGATCGGCTAGCGCCTTCACGGCTTGCCGCACCGTGTGGCGGTTGACGCAAAAGCGTTCTGCCAGCGCGGTTTCATTAGGCAACCGGTGCTGCAACTGGCCCGACAGGATATCGGCCCGCAAGGCCTGTTCGATCTGACGCCACATGGTGATGCCGGCACTGCGCACTAGTGGTACGAACGGCGCGGGTGGTGTGTGCATGCGTCAGTGCGCCAGTTGGCGTCGAGCCAGCGCGAAGGCGATGCTCATGCCGATGCCACTGGTGATGATGACGGCCTGCACATGGGGTGCCGGATGGAGCACTTCGTAAGGACGTCGGCCGCTGGCGTAGATGCCTTGCCAGCGTTCGCGTACCTGCAGCGGACGTTGCAGCAGCTGTTGCGCCAGATCGAGGATCAGCGTATCGACGGCGACTTCGTTGAAGGGCGCTAGCGTCTCGCCAATCACGTGCGAGTCGCCGATGATCAGGTCGCCGTCGTCGCCGACCTGCTGGACGATCAGGTGGATGCCATGCTCGAGCAGCGCCGGTTGCTGCTGCGCGACTTCATCACGCAGCGCCGCCAGCGGTTCGGCCAGCGCCGCGCATTCGGTAAAAGCGCCGTAGTGCAGCGTCGACAAACCCGTCATCAAGGTCGGTCCCAGTGTCATGCCGGGATGGGCGACGCGCTGCATTTGTAACGCGCAGCGGCGAATGCCGAGCGCGGAAAAATGCTGCGGGTACAGCGATTGCACATCATGTCCCGAACACAGCACGACTTCGTCAGCCTCACGCGGGCCGCGACTGGTGGCGAGATTTGGCAAATCAATGTCGTGGACCAGCACGCCAAACTCGAACACGACGCCGTGGCGCTCGGCCAGCCAGCGCGTCAGCAGGGCGATGGTCTGACGCGCATCCATCGCGATTTCAGCGGGACTGAACAGGCCACCGAGACCGGCAAGCTGCTGGTCGGCGATCTCGCTGCGGCTCAGCAAACGCGTACCGACCTGCTCGCCACGCGCCGCCTGAAACGCTTCCAGCACATGCAGTTCGGTGGCGCTGCGGGCGACCACGAGGCTGCCTTTTGCCTTGTGCCAGCAACCGGTCTCGGTAAAAAATGCCAGCCATAACGCGCGCGTTTGCTGCGCCAGTTCGACCAGCTCGCCAGCGGGTTGACCGAGCACCAGCCCGAGTCCGAAATTGCGCACCGACGCACCGTTGGCATGCTGGTCGCGTTCGTAGACGGTGACCGCATCACCGCGCAGGCTGGCGGCCCACGCATGGGCCAGACCCACAATGCCGGCACCGATGATGGCAGTGCGATGACTTGTCGTCATGGCTGTTCGCCGCGAGCCAGACGCGCTTCGATCGCATCGACAATGGCCGGCAATCCGGCGATCGAATCGATCACGTAGTGGGCACCGGCGTCCGTCAGTTTGGCGCTGGCGATGTCGCGGTAGCGGGCGAGTTCGGCGGGCAGCAAGGCGTCGAGTTCGGCCAGCGACAAGCCGGTTTCATTGCCTGACAACGACAGCCCGACCGTCCACATTCCTGCCGCGCGACCCTCGGTGATGCCGGGGACGGTGTCATCAATCTTGATGCAGGCACGCACATCGGCGATGCCGAGTTCCAGCACATTGGCCAGTGCCATCCACGGCCCCGGACGGCCACCGGCCGCGAGGTCATCGGTGGCGACGGCATGGTCAACATGAACCCCCATCGAGGCGGCGTGCGGCAGCAATTGGTCCATCACGACACGCGGATAACCGGAGCATGAACCGATGCGGATGGCACGCGCACGCAGCGTGGCGAGCACGTCGATTGCACCCGGAATCGGATCGGAATAGGCTGCCACGCGTTCGATTTGCAATGGCAAGAACGCGGCGTACAGCGTATCGACATCGGCGTCCGACATGGCGCGACCATGCTGCTGTTGCCAGCGTTGCGCGACACCATCCTGCCGGCCCAGCGCCTGGATGTGATCCCACTTGGCCAGTCCCATCGGCAGGCGCGCCTCGGCCATCGAGACGGTGATGCCGAAGCCGGCAAAGGCGTCGATCAGCACCTGGGTCGGCGCGAACGAACCGAAGTCGACCAGCGTGCCGGCCCAGTCGAACACGACGGCTTGCACCGGTCCCTGATACGACTTCAATTCTGCTGGCGTGATCTGCATCTGGCGCAGCGCGTCGGCAATGACGTCCACCGCGATGAGCAGGTCGGCACTGCTGATGGCACCGATGCAGCCGACGCGGAAGGTTTCGGCGTGCGTCAGTTTGCCCGGATACAGCACCACGCCGCGGGCCTTGGCCAGCGCGTAAAAAGTGCTGAAGTTCCAGTTCGGATGCGCGGGGGCATGAACGGTGACGATGATCGGTGCCTGAATTTCCGGTGCCAGAAAGATGTGCAGGCCGAGGGCTTCCAGACCCGCAACCAGCGTGCGGCAATTGTCTTCGTACCGTGCGAGTCGGGCCGGTTGGCCGCCTTCGTGTTCGAACTGATCGAGCGCAACGGCGAGCGCTGCCATCACATGGGTCGGTGGCGTGTAGCGCCACTGGCCGGTCTGTTCCATGTAGCGCCATTGCGCATGCAAGTCCAGCGACAGCGAATGGGCGCGACCGGCACATTGTTCCAGCGCGGCGGTGCGGAGGATCGCAAAGCCCATGCCCGGCACGCCTTCGAGGCACTTGTTGCCGGAGGCGATCACCGCGTCATAGGTCAGCATCTGCACCGGCATCGGCAGTGCGCCGAACGCGCTCATCGCATCGATGATCAGCGACTTGCCGGCGGCGGCGACGATCTCCGAAATGGCGACCATCGGA
>CANFED010000333.1 GCA_947445995.1 Oxalobacteraceae bacterium
GCCGGGCGCGAACTGGAACGCGTAATCCGTGGCGAAGCCAAAACCATCGCCGATAAGTACCTGTCGCCACCGCTGACGACCGATTTTGCGATCCTGTTCCTGCCGACCGAAGGGCTGTACGCCGAAGTCATGCGTCGCCCCGGACTGGCCGATGACATGCAGCGCGTGTACCGCGTCAGTATTGCCGGACCGTCGACGTTGTCGGCACTGCTCAACAGCCTGCAGATGGGATTCCGGACGCTGGCGCTGGAGAAGCGCTCGTCCGAAGTCTGGCAAGTGCTGGGCGCGGTCAAGACGGAATTCGGCAAGTTCGGCGATGTGCTGTCGGCCACGCGGGTGGCGCTGGAGCGTGCGGCCAAGAATATCGAAAGTGCCGAAGTACGCAGTCGTCAGATGGCGCGCAAGCTGAAATCCGTGGAGGCCCTGCCGGCAGCAGAGGCGCAGCAGGTGCTGGGTGACCCGGAAAACATGGCACCCGAATGAACCTTGGCCCGGCACGCTCCGTGCGCGGCCGCTTACGCTACGCCGGAATGGATGCAGTGAAGAACGGATGAACTGATGACGACCTCACCGCTCAATCTCGATCCGGTAGACGGCTTTCCAATGAGGTGCACCGTGAACTGGGTAACGTGAGTTCGACTTAAGGGAATGGAAATTGAACGGAACCAGTTCACCCATTCTGGCAACTTATTAGATATCAGGAGTGTTTCTGTCAATAGCAGTTTGAAACTGCGCAAGTTAATCATTCTAAGGAGATCCAATCATGGTTGACCAAGTTGCACGGTACAAAATGTTTGATCGCGCTGGGAAAGGCGAAATAACAGAAAATGAATTCAAGCAATTACAAAAAGCTGGAAAATTTTCTCCAGAAATACAGGGGTCATTTGATCACTATGATAGAAACAAAGATGGCGTAATTAATATGGCTGATGCTGAAGGGCGAAGCAAATCCAGTTCTTCTCACCCGAAAAGCAACCCTCCTTCTCCTAAGTCGGGAAGCAGACCTGATCCTATTCAGGGAGGAGGAAAACCTAGTGATGGCGGGAGTAATGTCATCGGTGGCGGGAACGTCAAACCTAATTCATCCGGCAAAGTGATCATGCAGTTTGGCTGGTCAGATACAAACTCGAGCGAAATAAGAAACGCGCTCAAAAATGCGGGAATAGACAGTGGCAGTTATAAGTACAAGACGATGGCGGACGAGCACGACAAAAATATTGGCATTGCAGTCGTAACACCAGAGCAGGCTGCCAAGTTTAAAAAATATACAGATAGTCATGATCATGTCTTTTCCAATGTGCAAGCCGCTGATAATCGAGTATCCAGCATGAAACATCTTAGTGTTCATTTTGGAACGCCATCAGATACAAAGGATTCGACGGATGCTTCGGGAAAACACGATCATAAGGGTACATTCGGTGGCGGGGATTATTCTGGAGTCATTACCGATGATCCCTCCCAAATAACTAGTGGAAAGAATAATACAATTGGAAAGCAAAAAGGTGATGATGCGTTATGGTCTCACCACGGTGGAGGCACGGTAGAGTTTCAAATGATTAAAGAGATTCATGGGCAACAGTACATAACCATGAAAGCAGACATCATTTAATAAAGTTATTAAATAAAAGTTAAAGAAGTAGATTGATAATAAAATTATTTTTCTTTAAGAATGCGCTGGTTAAATCAATTTTTTACGCTAGCCAAGACCTGAGTTTTTGCTTTCAAAGGCCGTGTTGGCGCTGAATCGCACCGCCAAGAATCTTGACAATGCCGAAGTGCTCAGTCGGCAGATTTCGCGTAAGCTCAACCTCGGCCAGCCGAGGCAGAGCAACTGTTCGGTGCCGCAGAGGACGCGGCACCCGACTGAGCCAGTCATTGCAAAAAATCAGGAAGTGAGGACGACCTCACCGCTCCATCCCGATCCGGAAGACGACTTCCCTGTCACGATGAGGTGCCTGATGAACTGGTTATTGCTGTTGTGTGCCGGACTGCTTGAAATTTGCTGGGCCGTTGGCCTGAAATACACCGAAGGATTCACCCGGCTGTGGCCATCGGTAGGGGTGGTGCTGGCGATGAGTGTGAGCCTTGGCTTGCTCGGCATTGCGATGAAGACGCTGCCTTCCGATACGGCCTATGCAGTCTGGGTCAGCGTCGGTATTGTCGGCACGGCGCTGGTGGGGATGTTTTTTCTGGACGAACCGGCCAGCGCCGGACGCCTGCTCAGCCTGGCACTGATCATCGCCGGCGTGATCGGCCTCAAGCTGTCGTCAGCGGCCTGATCAGCGCAGCCCCAGCCATAATCCCAGCGGCACGAAGAGCAGCGCGGCGAGGTTGCCGATCATGACGATCGCTGCGACCTTGTCAGGTTCCTGCTGGTAGCGCTCGGCCACCATGAAACAGAACACGGCCGGCGGCAGCGACGCGAACAGGAATAGCTGGCCGCGTTGCGCCGGGCTCAGGTTCAGTACCTGAGCCAATCCGAGCGCCACCAGCAGACCCGCGAGCGGGCAGACGATGGCCCCGACCACGCCAATCTTCCAGCTATCGAAACGGATATCGAGCATGCGCACGCCCAGTGCAAACAGCATGATCGGAATGCTGGCGTCGCCCAGCAGTTTCATGCCCTGAAAGAGCGGTGCCGGAATCGGAATGCGCAGCAGCGCAAAGAACAGCCCGGCAAACATCGCCAGCATCATCGGATTTTTCAGGAAGGCCCAGGGTGAGACATGCTGCTTGCCGCCCGATTCGATGATCTTGATGCCGAGCGTGAAGTACACCACGTTGCAGGCCATGAACATCGCCACCGCGGCCGACAAGCCGCCCGGACCGAACGCCAATACCGCCAGCGGCAAGCCCATGTTGCCGCAATTGTTGTATAACATCGGCGGCAAAAAAGTACGCAGGTCGTAGCCCAGCATGCGTGCCACCGGCCACGCCAGCAAGCCCGAGCCGAGTGCCACCAGCGCGCCGCTGGCGATCAGGCTGGCGTTTTCGGCGAGGTTAAAATCCTTCGCCGCAAGTGCCGTAAAAACCAGCAGCGGGCAGAGCGCGTCCATGCTCACCGTATTGACGGCGATCATGTCGGCCTTGACCGCCGCGCCGCGCACGCGGCCGTAGCCATAGCCGATCGCGATGATAAAAAATACCGGCAAGATAATGCCGAGAATGCGGTCAAAAATTTCCATGTGGTCCTGTCTGGTTGGGTGTCTGCTTGATGCGGGGGGTATGAACCAACCTGTTCAATGCGCGCGCGTGGGCACAAGAAGCTGTGCCCACCCTACCTGTGTTCGTAGGGTGGGCACGGGTTCATCGTGCCCACGCGAGCGCACCACCAGCTGCCGGTTCAAACTTCGATCAAGCCATGCCGCACCGCGATCAATGTCAGCTCGGCCTGGTTGCCGGCACCGAGTTTTTGTTTGACGTTATACAGATGCGTGCCGGCAGTACGCGGTGAAATGCTCAGGTCGATGGCAATCTGGTTGACTGACAAGCCTTTGGCCAGCTGGATGAAGACCCCGAATTCGCGTTCGGACAAAATTTCCAGCGGATTTTTGGCCCCGTCGAATTCTTGCAGCGCCATGCGCTGCGAGACATGCGCATCGAGGTACATGCGCCCGCTGGCGACCTGCCGGATCGCATGGATCAGTTCATCCGGCGCGCTGCGTTTGGACAGATAGCCCAGCGCACCGGCCTTGAGCATGAAGCGCACGTAACTCGGGTTTTCATGCGACGACAGACCGAGCACCTTGATGTGCTTGTCGCGGGCCAGGATGCGGCGCGTGGCATCGACACCGGTGCTGCCGTCACCGAATGAAATATCCATCACCACGACGTCCGGCTGGCAGGTCTGCAATTGCAGATAGGCGGCATCGGCCGAATCGGCTTCGGCAATGACGCGGATATCCGGTGTCGCATCGAGCAGCATCCGGAAGCCGAAGCGCACCACCATGTGGTCATCGACCAGCATGACTGTCACAGGTTTGTTCATGCCGTAGTCTCGTTCATTGGTAGCGTCAGTTCGACCTGCAGGCCACCTTGTTCGCCCGACTGAAAGCGCAGCGTGCCGCCCAGCGAATCGGCCCGTTCCTGCATGCCACGTACGCCGTAACGGCCGGAGCGGATCAGCGTCTTGGAACCCCCTTTGCCATCGTCGCCGATGGACAGGCTCAGGTCATCGCCATGCCGACGCAACCAGACCAGCGCATGGCTGGCACCGGCATGACGGATCACGTTGGTGAGTGCTTCCTGGACGATCCGGTACAGCC
>CANFED010000334.1 GCA_947445995.1 Oxalobacteraceae bacterium
CTTCGCAGGAAATACTTTCCGGGTGTTTAACCGTCGCGCCCTCCCGGAAGGCAAGATCAAGGACGGCACGAACTTTTCCAAAGACTCTCGCGGCAACTGGTTTCTGAACATCGTGATTGACGTCCCCGTTGTGCCCGTTGGCGCTCGCAGCCCCGAACGCGGCGTTGGTATCGATCTTGGACTGAAAGATTTCGCTACGCTGTCCACTGGTGAAAAAATTGAGGCACCGCGCATCTATCGTGGTGCAGAACAAGCGCTTGCCGTCGCGCAGCGTGCGCGCAAGAAGCGTCGAATCAGCGCAATTCACACCAAGATTGCGAACCGGCGCAATGATTTTCACCATAAGCTTTCGGACCGCATCGTCCGAGAGTTCGACTTCATCGTGGTTGGGAATGTCAACGCCGCAGGACTCGCCAAAACCAGCATGGCGAAGTCTGTTCTGGATGCTGGCTGGTCGTCCTTCCGTCATCAACTTGCGTACAAGGCTGTTAAGCATGGCGCATGGTTTGAAGAAGTAAACGAACGATTTACCTCCCAAACCTGTTCGAGTTGCGGCACCTTGCCTGACTCGCGGCCGAAAGGTATCGCAGGCCTTGGAATAAGGGAATGGGAATGCAGTGATTGTGGTTGCGACCATGATCGTGATTCCAATGCTGCGTTAAATATTCTCCGTCGCGGACGTGCGACGCTAGATGTAGGAATCCCTGTCCGTTAGGGCGGGGAAGACGTCAATTCGGAAACACGTTCAGTGTGGCCTTCGATGGCAGGAACGCGCCGTTCCAGACAGTCGTCGCGTCGACGCGGGTCTTGGTCGCATAGGTGTCCGAGACCTGCGACGCCATCAGCGACAACCGAGGTGCCGAGACTTGTCCGAAGCCTTCGGCCTTGGCATTCGGTGTTGCGATGGCGCTGGCAATGGCCAGTTTCAGGCGACGTGCTTCGAGTTTTTCATCGACCAGGCCATCGCGTTCCTTGACTACTTTGGCGGCGCCATCCGGGTCGGCCATCACGTCTTTGGCTGCCTTGGCGAAAGCGCGCAGAAAGCCTTTGATGGCCTCAGGTTTTTGCCGGATCATCGCGTCGGAGGCGATGATCGCGTTGCCATACAACTTCACGCCATAGTTCGGATACAGCATCACGACCACGTCGTCATCCTTGATGCCGCGTGCATTGAGGTTCAGCAATGACGTGAAATAAAAACCGGTGATGGCGTCGACATCGCCGCGTACCAGCATGGTTTCGCGCAGCGCAGGGTCCATGCTGATCCAGTTGGCCTTGGCGTTGTCGAGACCGTTGGCCTTGGCAAAGACCGGATAGGCGCGACGGCCGGCATCGAATACCGGTGCGCCGAGTTTCTTGCCGGCGAGATCAGCGGGCGTCTTGATGCCGGATTTTTTGAGCGCAAAAACGGCCGCCGGCGTGTCGTTGTAGACCATCATCACGGCCACCGGTTTGCTCGGTGCGGTCGGGTTGTTGCCAACGAATTCCATCAGCGCGGCCATGTCGGCAAAGCCCATGTCGTAGGCACCGGAGGCGACACGATTGACGGCATTGCCGGAGCCGTTGCCGGCATCGATGGTGACGTCGAGCTGCTCTTGCGCGAAATAACCCTTGGACTTGGCAACCAGAAAAAGTGCGGCCGGACCTTCGAAACGCCAGTCGAGCTGGAACTTGATTTTGGTGTCATCGGCGAACGCGGAGCCGGCAACAGTGGCCAGCAGCAGTGAGGCAATCAGGTGACGTCGGTGTAATGCAAACATGGCGGTCTTTTGGCAAAAGGGATTCGGGTGGCAGGGAGGAACCATGCAATGACATGAGTTCCTCGGCGATCAGCTTGCACCAACAGGCGTGCGCCGCTCACCAAAGAGTGTCACGTTGCGCGGTGGGCGCGACGCGTTAGCGGCATATAACCTGTATGCCATATCGTCGCAGCAACATGTGTGCCACGGTGCTACTGCGGCAAGCAAGTCTGCGATAATCATGCCCATCACGAGGCAGCCAGACTGCGTCCATACCCCTCAATTTCCGGTCCGTTCCCCATGCAAAATACCCTGTTGTTAGTCGATGGTTCCAGCTACCTGTACCGCGCTTTCCATGCGTTGCCCGATCTGCGCAACAAGGAAGGCGCACCCACCGGTGCGCTGTACGGCATCATCAACATGCTGCGTCGCCTGCGCAGCGATTTTCCGGCGGCGTATATCGCCTGCGTCTTCGATGCCAAGGGCAAGACGTTTCGCGATGACCTGTATGCCGAATACAAGGCGCAGCGCGCCTCGATGCCGGAAGACCTGGCACGTCAGGTCGAACCGATCCACGAAGCCGTGCGGGCGATGGGCTGGCCGCTGATCATGGTCGATGGCGTTGAAGCCGATGACGTGATCGGCACGCTGGCCGTCGAAGCCGTCAAGCACGGCATGAAGACCGTGGTTTCAACCGGCGACAAGGATCTCGCGCAACTGGTCAATGACGACGTCATGCTGATCAATACGATGAGCAATGAACGGCTCGACCGCGACGGAGTGATCGCCAAGTTCGGCGTGCCGCCCGAGCGTATCGTCGATTATCTGACCCTGATCGGCGACACCGTCGACAACGTGCCCGGCGTGGCCAAGGTCGGCCCGAAGACCGCCGTCAAATGGCTTACGCAATACGGCACGCTCGACGGCATCGTCGAGAATGCGGCCAGCATCGGCGGTGCGGTCGGCGAGAATTTGCGCAAGGCGCTGGACTGGCTGCCGCAAGCCAAAGTGCTGATCACCGTGAAGACCGATTGCGACCTCGATGGTCACATGGTGTCGATCCCGGAATCGTTGATGGCGAAGGAGCAGGACCCGGCGAAGATGATTGATCTGTATGCGCGCTTCGGTTTCAAGACCTGGCTGCGGGAGGCCACTGCGGCAACTGCAGCCAGTGCCGACGAGGTCACGGCGACTGCCGCACCGGCAGATGCACAAACCGGTTTGTTCGATGCGCCCGCGGCACCGGCAGAACAGCATTACGAAACCATCCTGACCGAAGCCGATCTCGATCGCTGGCTGACCCGCATCGATGCCGCCGCGCTGACCTCGATCGATACCGAAACCACCTCGCTGGTGCCGCTGCAGGCGCAGCTGGTTGGCATCTCGCTGTGTTGCGAGCCGGGTACTGCGGCGTATATTCCGGTCGCGCATCGGTATGCGGATGTGCCCGAGCAGTTGTCGCGTGAACTGGTGCTGGCAAAAATGCAGGCCTGGCTGGAAGATCCGAGCAAGCCCAAGGTTGGCCAGAACCTGAAGTACGACAGCCATATCTTTGCCAATCACGGCATCACGCTGCGTGGCATCGCGCATGACACGATGCTTGAGTCTTATGTATTTGAATCGCACCGCAGCCATGACATGGACAGCCTTGCGCTGCGCCATTTGGGTCGCACCACGATCACGTTCCAGGAAGTCTGCGGCAAGGGCGCTTCGCAAATCTGTTTTGATCAGGTCGACATTGCCCGCGCGACCGAATACGCCGCCGAAGACGCTGACATCACGCTGCAACTGCATCAGGCGATGTTGCCGCAAGTGACGAGCGACGAAGGGCTGCTGTTCGTCTACGAAAAAATCGAAGTGCCGACTGCCGTCGTGCTGCAAAAGATCGAGCGCAACGGTGTGCTGATCGATACCGGCATTTTGCAGATCCAGTCGCATGAACTCGGCAAGCGCATGCTGGAGATCGAGACTTCGGCCTACGAGTTGGCTGGCCAGCCGTTCAACCTGAATTCGCCGAAGCAGATCGGTGAAATCTTCTTTGAAAAGCTGCAGCTGCCGGTGGTCAAGAAGACGCCGTCCGGCGCGCCGTCGACCGATGAAGAAGTGCTGGCCAAGCTGGCGGAAGACTACCCGCTGCCGAAAGTGCTGCTCGAATACCGCAGCCTGTCGAAACTGAAATCGACCTACACCGACAAGCTGCCGAAGATGATCGATCCGACCACCGGCCGGGTCCACACCAACTATGCGCAGACGGTGGCGGTCACCGGCCGGCTGGCCTCGAACGAACCGAACCTGCAGAACATCCCGATCCGCACCGCCGAAGGCCGGCGCATCCGCGAAGCCTTTGTTGCCCCGGCCGGCAGCGTGATCGTCTCGGCCGATTATTCGCAAATTGAATTGCGCATCATGGCGCACCTGTCGGGCGACGCCAACATGCTGCGCGCCTTTGCTGACGGGATCGACATCCATCGCGCCACTGCGGCCGAAATTTTTTCGACCAGTGCCGCCGACGTGACGACCGAA
>CANFED010000335.1 GCA_947445995.1 Oxalobacteraceae bacterium
AACCTACTAATTCAGTCTTGGACGGCCTAAAACAGCCAGCGTATTGTGATGTTCACCCGAGCAATTATACGAAAAAAATATTATCACTTCGATTGAAACCATCCTCGTCGATATCCCGACCATCCGTCCTCACAAGATGTCCGTGGCGACGATGCATGCGCAAACCCTGGTGCTGGTACGTGTGGCTTGTGACGATGGCATTGAAGGTTGGGGTGAAGCCACCACCATCGGCGGCCTTAATTACGGTGATGAAAGTCCGGAGAGCATCAAGGTCAATATCGACACGCATATCGCGCCACTGCTGGTCGGCATGGATGCCCGTTACGTCGCCAAGGCCATGGCAAAAATCCGCAAGGTCATTCAGGGTAACCGCTTCGCCAAGTGCGCCATTGAAACCGCACTGATGGATGCGCAAGCCCGCCGTTTGGGGATTCCGCTCAGTGAATTGCTGGGCGGTCGCTTGCGCGACGAACTGCCGGTCGCCTGGACGCTGGCCAGCGGCGACACGCTCAAGGACATCGCCGAAGCCGAAAAAATGCTGGCCTTGCGACGCCACCGGATCTTCAAGCTGAAGATCGGCTTGCGTCCTGTGACCGACGATATCGCCCATGTGCTGGCCATCAAGAAAGCGCTAGGCGACGACGTCAGCATCCGTGTCGACGTCAATCAGGCCTGGAGCGAACTCGATGCCGTGGTCGGTATCGCCGCACTGGAAGCCGGCGGCATCGATCTGATCGAGCAACCGCTGCGCGCAGAAAATATGGCCGGCATGAAGCGCCTGACGGACCGTTTTTCGGTCGCCATCATGGCCGACGAAGCCTTGCATGGTCCGCTCGATGCGTTTGCGATGGCCACCCAGGGCACGGTCGATGTGTTCGCCGTAAAGATCACGCAATCCGGCGGACTGATTCCCGCGCTGCGCGTCGGCAGCATTGCGCAATTGGCCGGCATCAGCCTGTACGGCGGCACGATGCTCGAAGGTTCGGTCGGTACGGCCGCCGCTGCCCATGTGTTTTCGACCTTCGGTGAATTGCGCTTCGGGACGGAATTGTTCGGTCCCTTGCTGCTGACCGAAGAAATTCTGGTCGAGCCACTGGTCTACAAGGATTTCATGTTGCAGGTGCCGAACAAGCCGGGCCTGGGCGTGGAAATCGATCGTCAAAAATTGCAGGCATTGCGTCGCAAGTAAAACTGAATAACGCCGATTCAGCGACACCAATAGGAGAGTTAGCCATGCTGTTCCACGTAAAAATGACCGTCAACCTTCCACTCTCGATGCCGGTCGAGGAAGCCAACTTACTGAAAAAAACCGAGAAGGAGCTGGCTCTTGCCTTGCAGGCCAGCGGCAAGTGGCGTCACTTGTGGCGCATCGTCGGGCACTACGCCAACGTCAGTATTTTCGATGTCGACAGCGCCGAAGAACTGCATCAACTGCTGACCAGTTTGCCGCTATTTCCGTACATGCAGATCGAGATCATGCCGATGTGCCGACATCCGTCATCGAACAAAGAGAACGATCAGTAAGTCGTCCCGTTTTTAGTTGTGTGCAATTAAATTTATCCCAATCTTTCAGTGAATATCCGAGGAGACAACCATGACCCATACAGAAATCGAAGCGCTGGTAAAAGGCTTTATCGTTGATACCGCCACCGGTCCGGTCAATGCCCGCGTCCAGCAAATCGTGCTGCGCCTGACCACCGATCTGTTCAAGGCAATCGAAGATCTGGATCTCCAGCCGTCCGAAATCTGGAAAGGCCTGGAATACATCGCTGAAGCTGGCGCGACCCATGAAATTGGTTTGCTGGCACCGGGCTTGGGCCTGGAGCGTTTTGTCGATATCCGTTCCGATGAAGCCGAAGCCAAAGCTGGCCTGACCGGCGGCACACCGCGCACCATCGAAGGTCCGCTGTACGTGGCCGGTGCGCCGCAAAGCGCCGGTTATGCGCGCCTCGACGACGGTACCGAGAGCGACAAGGCCGAAGTCCTGTTCATGCAGGGTACGGTCTTCGACGCCAAGGGCCAGCCATTACGCGGTGCCACGGTCGAAGTCTGGCATGCCAATCTGATGGGTAATTATTCGTTCTTCGATGTCTCGCAATCGGCGTTCAATCTGCGTCGCACCATCACCACCGACGACCAGGGCCGCTATCAGTTGCGCAGCATCCTGCCGAAGGGCTACGGTTGCCCGCCGGAAGGCACGACGCAGCGCCTGCTGGATCAATTGGGTCGTCATGGCCAGCGTCCGGCCCATGTGCATTTCTTCATCAGCGCCGACGGTCATCGCAAGCTGACCACCCAGATCAACATCGATGGCGACGACTACCTGTGGGATGACTTTGCCTTTGCCAGCCGTGAAGGTTTGGTGCCGGCGATCATCCGCATCAGCGCGCCGGAAGAGCTGGCAAAAAAAGGCGTGAACCAGCCTTTTGCCTCGATCGATTTTGATTTCACGCTGTACGCCGATACGCCAGATGCACCGGCTGCAGAGGTCGAGCGCACCCGCGTCAGCGCCTGATCAGCCCATCGCTGCAACGCTTCATTGATACCACGCGGCGCGCTGGCACCAGCACGCCGCCGACTCAAGGCAAGGACACCCCATGATCACCATTTACCCTGACAACACGCCAACGCTCAAGAACATCGACGATTTTCTGGTCGAGGACAAGGAACGAGGCGACTACCGGCTGCACCGCAGCGCCTTCACCGACGAGGCCTTGTTTGCACTGGAAATGAAGCATATTTTTGAAGGCAACTGGATCTATCTCGCGCATGAATCGCAAGTGCCCGCTAACAACGATTACACCACCACGCAAATGGGTCGCCAGTCGGTCTTCATTGCGCGCAATCGTCAGGGTGAATTGAATGCCTTCGTCAATGCCTGCCCGCACCGCGGCGCGACGCTGTGCCGTCACAAGCGCGGCAACAAGGCGACCTACACCTGTACCTTCCACGGCTGGACCTTCAACAACAGCGGCAAGCTGCTCAAGGTCAAAGACCCGGAAGATGCCGGTTATCCGGATGGCTTCAACAAGGATGGCTCGCACGATCTGAAGAAAATCGCGCGCTTCGAGAACTACCGTGGCTTTCTGTTCGGTAGTCTCAATGCCGATGTGGTGCCGTTGGCTGAATTTTTAGGCGAGGCCGCAAAGATCATCGACATGATCGTCGACCAGTCGGCCGATGGTCTGGAAGTCTTGCGCGGTGCCTCGACCTACACCTTCGATGGCAACTGGAAACTGCAAGCCGAAAACGGCGCGGATGGTTATCACGTCTCGGCCGTACATTGGAATTACGCCGCTACGACCAACCGTCGCAAAGAAGAAACCGAAGCCCGCGAAGACAAGATCCGCGCGATGGATGCCGGAAAATGGGGCAAACAGGGCGGCGGCTTCTACGCATTTGACCATGGCCATTTGCTGTTGTGGACCAAATGGGCCAACCCGCAGGACCGGCCGAATTTCCTGCGTCGCGACGAGTTCGCCGGCAAGTTCGGTGCTGCCACTGCCGACTGGATGGTCGAGCGTTCACGCAACCTGTGCCTGTATCCGAACGTGTACCTGATGGACCAGTTCGGTTCGCAAATCCGGCTGTTGCGTCCGATCTCGGCCAACAAGACCGAGGTCACGATTTACTGCATCGCGCCGAAGGGCGAGTCGGATGCCGCGCGTGCGCAGCGCATACGCCAGTACGAAGACTTCTTCAATGTCACCGGCATGGCGACACCGGACGACCTCGAAGAATTTCGCGCCTGCCAGCAAGGCTACGCCGGCAGCGCCGCCGGATGGAACGACATGAGCCGCGGCTCGAAACACTGGGTCGAGGGTGCCGATGCCGCAGCGCAGGAAATCGGCCTGAAGCCGGTCATGAGCGGCATCAAGACTGAAGACGAAGGCCTGTACACGGTGCAGCATCGCTACTGGCACGACGTGATGAAAAAAGCCCTGAACCCGGAAGGAGCCCAGCCATGACCACCGCCATTTCCCTGGTCGATATCAAGGCCTTCCTGTACCGCGAAGCCCGCCTGCTCGATGACGAGCAGTGGGACGAATGGCTGGAGTGCTATCACCTCGACGCCGAATTCTGGATGCCGTCGTGGGATGACGACGACACGCTGGTCACCGATCCGCAACGTGAGATTTCGCTGATCTATTACCCGACCCGCCAGGGCCTGGAAGACCGCGTGTTCCGCATCAAGACCGAGCGTTCCAGTGCGACCATGCCGGACACGCGCACCTGCCACA
>CANFED010000336.1 GCA_947445995.1 Oxalobacteraceae bacterium
AATAATTCAAAAAAGGGATGCCGGCTTCTCGCCACCAGGCGATCGGCATCCGGCCAGGCAATGTTCAGCAAGCTGAACCATAAAAGGAAAAAACCTATGTTAAGTTGGGATGAAGAAGTAACGCCGGCAGTCAATCCTGCCACCCGCCCCGTCGCTGCGCAGCCAGCGTCGGTGCCGAGCGCCGCCGATGTGGCACTCGATCCGTCACTGGTGCCGCAGGAGGCACCGAAGGTTGATCAGGCCCGCCGCATGAACGCCGCCGACAAGCGCATCATCAATGGCAATACCGACGTCAATCAGCTGGTGCCGTTCAAGTACAAGTGGGCTTGGGATAAATACCTGGCCGGTTGTGCCAACCACTGGATGCCGCAAGAAATCAACATGCAGCGCGACATCGAATTGTGGAAAAGTCCGAACGGTCTGACGGACGACGAGCGTCGTCTGGTCAAGCGCAACCTCGGCTTTTTTGTCACTGCCGATTCGCTGGCGGCCAACAATATCGTGCTCGGCACCTATCGCCACATCACGGCGCCGGAATGCCGTCAGTACTTGTTGCGCCAGGCTTTCGAAGAAGCGATTCATACGCATGCATACCAGTACATCACCGAGTCGCTCGGTCTCGATGAAGCGGAAATTTTCAATGCGTACCACGAAGTCAAATCGATTCGCGACAAGGACGAGTTCCTGATTCCGTTCATCGATGCGCTGACCGATCCGCTGTTCACCACCGGCACCACCATCAATGACCAGAAATTGCTGAAGTCGCTGATCGTGTTTTCGTGCCTGATGGAAGGGCTGTTTTTCTATGTCGGTTTTGCGCAGATTCTGGCGCTTGGCCGGCAAAATAAAATGGTCGGCGCGGCCGAGCAGTATCAATATATTTTGCGTGATGAATCGATGCACTGTAACTTCGGCATTGATCTGGTCAACACGATCAAGATGGAAAATCCGCATCTGTGGACACCCGAGTTCCGCGACGAAATCAAAGCGTTGTTTTTAACTGCTGTTGAGTTGGAATATCGTTACGCAGAAGATACAATGCCGCGTGGTGTGCTAGGGTTGAACGCACCGATGTTCAAAGGCTATTTGCGCTTCATCGCCAACCGGCGTGCACAGCAAATCGGACTTGAACCGATGTTCGAAAACGAAGAGAATCCGTTTCCGTGGATGAGCGAAATGATCGATCTGAAAAAGGAACGCAATTTCTTCGAGACGCGCGTGATCGAGTATCAGACCGGTGGTGCGCTGAGCTGGGAATAAGTAGTTGGGCAATGGGTAAGCATCAGGAAAAAGCGACGTGAGATCTTCAACATTGGCTCATGACGGCACATGAAAAACAGGCAGTTAAAAAGTAAAAATTCTGTGCCCGCTTTCATCAGGAAAGGCGACAACCAAATTTAATGGACAGCCAAAAACGACCGGAAATTTTTCTGTTTGTGCCGCTGCATCTGGTCTTGCCAGTTGCCGCGGCGCGTCCGCTTAAAAGTGGTGTCTGCAGGTAGTACAACATTCTGACGCTGGCAAGTTTGCCGGCGTTTTTTTTGGCTGTGAAGATTGCGTTCCGCTCGCTCGCCGTGCGGCGCGGTCCTCCGTAGCAGCAAGATGGTGCTGCGGAGTGCATCAGCCAGAAGGTCGAAGTGCTGCATCAGTGAGGAGATGCAGCAGTTCGGCGGTGCCCCATTCATAAGCGCAAACAGCCCCTGTTTGCGCCGATGAATAACCCGACCTGATCATCGCGCGATGCGCCGGTCGGGTTTAGTCGAAGCAGAATTTTTTCCATCACGTGAAGGAGAAACAAAAATGGCAACAGCACCAAAGAAAGCGGCAGCGAAGTCTGTCGCGAAGAAAGCCGAACCGGCCAAGAAGGCCGTCGTAGCCATCAAGGCCGAAGTGAAAAAAGTCGTCGCCAAGGCAGCGGCAAAACCGGCAGCGAAAAAAGTCGTCGCCAAGCCAGTAGCCAAGAAAGCCGCTGTCGTAGTCAAGGCAGTCGCCAAGAAAGTCGCTGCAAAGCCAGTCGCCAAAAAAGCGGTCGTGGTAGCCAAGCCAGCGGCAAAGAAAGTCGCTGCCAAGCCGGTCGCCCAGAAAGCGGCTGTCAAACCAGCCGCTAAAAAGGCGGTTGCCGCAGCCAAAGTCGTCGCCAAGCCAGTCGCCAAGAAAGCCGTCGCGGCGGCCAAGCCAGCTGCTAAAAAAGCGGTGGTTGCAAAAGCAGTGGTTGCCAAAAAACCGGTGGCCAAGGTCGCTGCAAAAGTGGTTGCCAAGCCAGCTGCCAAAGTGGTCGCCAAGCCAGTTGCCAAGGTAGCGGCAAAACCGGCGGCCAAGGTCGTTGCCAAGCCTGCTGCGAAAGTGGCTGCCAAAGTTGCGGCAAAACCAGCGGCGAAACCTGCCGTGAAAGCAGCTGTCAAGCCAGTGGCCAAGGTGGCTGCAAAACCGGCTGCGAAAGTCGTTGCCAAGCCGGCCCCAGCGGTAGTGCCTAAAAAAGCAGCAGTGAAAGCCGCTGCCGCAGTGCCTGTCGTGGCACCGAAAAAAGCGGTTGCGGCCAAGAAGGGTGCTGCACCCGTGGTCGTCGCACCGGTCGTCAAGACCGTGTTGAATCCGGCAGCTGCCTGGCCATTTCCGACCGGGACACGGCCGTCATAAAACGGTCTTGATCAGGTTTCAGGCACAATGCCCGTCGCATGACCTTCGTCGTGCAACGGGTTTTTTTTGGAGAGTGTATTTTGTTCACTAGTATTTTCACGCTGATTATCGATACCGTCGCCGGCATGCTTGCCGGCATGTTGCTGCTGCGATTCTGGATGCAGGCCATCCGCGTGAGGCCTCCCAATCAGGTGGCGCAATTCATTTTTCAATTGACTGACTGGCTGGTCTTGCCACTGCGTCGCGTGCTGCCGGGGCTGGGGGGGTACGACTGGTCTAGCCTGGTGGGCGCAATCCTGATCGCACTGCTGGCGACGGGTATCGAAGTGACGCTGGTGGCTGGCTTTGATGTGTCGCTGCTGCTCGTGTTGACGTTGATGCGTGTTGGCCAGTGGATACTGTACGGGTTCATGGGCATGATCCTGATCAGTGCGGTGTTCAGTTGGGTCAACCCGCATGCGCCGCTGGCACCGTTCATTGCCTCGTTGTCGGATCCGCTGCTGCGACCGTTGCGACGCATCGTTCCGTTGATCGGCAATATTGATCTCAGTCCGCTGGCGGCATTGCTGCTGCTGCAGATCGCCCTGCGACTATTGCAGACACTAGGCGGGTCGCTGGCCTGATGGCGCAACCGTCCCATCCGTGGTGCAGCGTGCATGCGGAAGGTGTGCGGCTGGCCGTGCAAGTCGCTGCGAACGCCAAAAAAACTGAAGTCATCGGCGTGGCTGACGACCTGCTGAAAATCAAGCTGCATGCGCAGCCGATCGAAGGCAAGGCCAACGATGCGCTGGTACGTTTTATCGCAGAGCAGCTGCATGTACCGCGCACCACCGTCAGCGTCACGCACGGGCTCACCAGCAAGCGCAAGTTATTGCTGGTGCGCTCGGCTACGCTGAGTCTCGATGAAGTGCTGCAGACGCTGTGGCCGGCCGGACAAGCTTGATCGCCCCCATCAGATCGCAGGGTGCAATAACCGCAGGGCATTGCACCGCATGCACAGCGACCACACCGGTCCTTAAAACCGGTAACCGAACGCCGCCATGAAACGCTCGTCGATGTCCGCGCGCGAGACGGTGTGGTTCTGGCCGCCCTGATGGGCGATCTTGATCGAGCCCATCAGGCTGGACAGGCGACCGATTGTTGGCCAGTCGAGGCCATGCGTCAGACCGAACAGCATGCCGGCACGAAAGGCATCGCCACAGCCGGTGGGGTCGATGACCTGCTCAACCGGTACCGGAGGGATGTCCAGTCGTTCACCACCGACATGGATTTCGGCACCGTTTTCACCGCGCGTGACCACCAGCGCGTCGACTTGCGTGGCGATCTGCGCCAGGCTCAGGCCGGTGCGCCCGGTCAGCAATTCGGCTTCGTAGTCATTGACGGCGACGTAGCTTGCCAGACCAATGAAGTCGCGCAGTTCGGCACCACTGAACATCGGCAGGCCCTGACCGGGATCAAACACAAAGGGCACTTCCAGTGCGACGCATTCGCGTGCGTGTTGCAGCATGCCGTCACGGCCGTCCGGCGCGACGATGGCGAGCTTGACGGGGCCGGCTTGTGCCACCGTATTCAGGTGTGAA
>CANFED010000337.1 GCA_947445995.1 Oxalobacteraceae bacterium
CCCGCCGGATTTCTTCACGGCCGGTGGCATGGCAGCCGGTATTGCACTGGTCGAGGCACTGAAAAAAACCAAGGGCGATACCAGCACCGAAAAGCTCATCACGGCCATGGAAGGCATGAGCTTCGAGACACCCAAAGGCAAGATGACCTTTCGCGCGGAAGACCATCAGGCGCTGCAATCGATGTACCACTTCAAGATCAAGGTCGACCCGGCCTTCCCGTGGGGCGTGCCGGAACTGGTGCGCGAGATCGGCATCGACGAGATGAAACTGCCGATCCGCAACAAGCGTTAAAACCAGCGCTCAATTCGATCCCATGATTTCTCTGGAAACCCGCGACCTGACGATCCGTTTCGGCGGCCACGTCGCGGTCAATGCCGTCTCGTGTGCGTTCGTGCCAGGCACGCTGACGGCCATCGTCGGCCCGAACGGCGCTGGCAAGACTACCTACTTCAATCTGATTTCCGGCCAGCTGAAAGCCTCGTCCGGAAAGGTGCTGCTGCACGGGCGCGACTTGTCGGCGCTGTCGGCGCCGGCACGCACGCATGCCGGACTCGGTCGTGCGTTCCAGCTGACCAGCCTGTTCCCGCACCTCAGCGTGCTCGAAAATATTCGGCTGGCGCTGCAATCGCGCCAGCGCCTCGGGCTCGACCTGTGGCATGTCTGGTCGCATCACACGGCGCTCATTGAGCGCGCCGAACAGGTGCTCGAAAGCGTCGCACTGACTGCCCGACGTGACCAGTCGGCGTCTGCGTTGCCACATGGCGACCAGCGCAAGCTCGAAGTCGGCATGCTGATGGCGCTCGATCCGGCGGTGTACCTGTTCGATGAACCAACCGCCGGCATGAGTGTCGATGAAGTGCCGGTGATCCTCGACCTGATTCGCCGCCTCAAGGAGCAACCCGGCAAGACCATCCTGTTGGTCGAACACAAAATGGACGTGGTGCGCGAACTGGCTGACCGCATCATCGTGCTGCACAACGGCGCGCTGGTGGCCGATGGCGAACCGGATACGGTGATCGCCTCGCCGGTGGTGCAGCAGGCCTATCTCGGACTGGCTCCGGTCGGGGAGGGGGCATGAACCTGCTGACCCTGGCCGACGTGCACACGCACATCGGCGCGTACCACATCCTGCACGGCGTTGACCTCGACATTCCCCGCGGCGCACTGACCATGCTGCTGGGTCGCAATGGTGCTGGCAAGAGCACCACGTTGCGAACCATCATGGGCTTGTGGCGTGCCTCGCAAGGCAGTATCACCTTTGACGGCCAGCCGATCACGGCGCTGGCCACGCCCGATATCGCCCGGCTCGGGATCGCCTACGTGCCGGAGAACATGGGCATCTTTGCCGACCTGAGCGTGCGTGACAACCTGCTGCTGGCGGCGCGCAATGCCCGCACGATCAATGACCTGGACAGCAAGCGGCTGGACTGGATTTTCGACTTGTTCCCGGCCATCAAAACCTTCTGGCTGCATCCGGCCGGCAAACTGTCGGGCGGGCAAAAGCAGATGCTGGCAGTGGCGCGCGCGATGATCGAGCCGCGTCGCCTGATCCTGATCGACGAACCCAGCAAGGGGCTGGCACCGGCAATGGTCGCCAACATGATCACGGCGTTTCGCGAGCTCAAGCAGACCGACACCACCATCCTGCTGGTCGAGCAGAATTTCAACTTTGCGAAGCAACTCGGCGACATCGTCGCGGTGATGGACAACGGCCGTATCGTCCATCGCGGGACGATGGCGGAGCTGGCTGAGGATGAGTCATTGCAAGCGCGCTTGCTGGGGTTGTCGTTGGGGGTGGTTTGAGGGTGGTGGGTGGTTGTCGTTTGTTGCGGCATGCAGTTTGCGGCGTTCACGCGTGAGCACGGTGAAGCTGTGCCCACCCAACGCAGGATGTTTTTTTGAGGACCGACATGATTGATCGACCTGCCTTGATTCCGTTGTTGCTGGTGCCTGTGCTGGCGCTGGTTGCCTTGCCGCTGGTGGGCTCGCCATCGACCTGGATCACGCTCACTGCCGCTGGTTTGGCGATGGGTATGATCATCTTCATTATCGCGTCTGGCCTGACGCTGATTTTCGGTTTGATGGATGTGCTCAATTTTGGTCATGGCGTCTTCATTGCGCTTGGTGCGTTTGTCGCCGTGACGGTGCTGGGTGCGATGCCGCAATGGGTGCAGGCTGATCATCTTGGTCTGAACCTGGCGGCACTCGCACTGGCGATGATTGCCGCGATGGTGGTGGCCGGTGCGGTGGGTTTCGTGTTCGAACGCGTGATCGTGCGGCGCGTCTATGGCCAGCATCTGAAACAGATCCTGATCACGATGGGCGGCATGGTGGTCGGTGAAGAATTGATCAAGGTCATCTGGGGCGCGCAGCAAATCGCGCTGCCGCTGCCGGCTGCGCTGCGCGGTGCGCTGATCGTCGGCGATGCCGCAATCGAAAAATACCGCGTGCTGGCGATGGTGGTCGGGCTGCTGGTATTTGGCGCGATGCTGCTGGTGCTCAACCGTACCAAGCTTGGCCTGCTGATTCGGGCCGGCGTGCAGGATCGCGAGATGGTCGAGAGTCTCGGTTATCGCATTCGCCAGTTATTTGTGGGTGTCTTCGTGGTCGGTTCGGCGCTGGCCGGACTGGGCGGCGTGATGTGGGGGCTGTACCAGCAAAACGTGATTCCGCAGATGGGTGCACAGGTCAATGTGCTGATCTTCATCGTCATCATCATTGGCGGACTGGGCTCGACCGGTGGCTGTTTTCTCGGCGCACTGCTGGTCGGTTTGCTGGCCAATTACACCGGTTTTCTGGTGCCGAAGGTTGCGCTGTTTTCCAATATCCTGCTGATGGGCGCGATTCTGTTGTGGCGTCCGCGCGGACTGTTCCCGGTGACCTCGCGATGATCGGCCGCCTGCTGTCCAATGACTTGCCGCGCAGCCGGCTCCTGAGCGTGTTGCTGTTACTGATCGTGCTCGGGCTGGCCTTCGCCCCATTCATTTTTCCGGGCGCGAAAGCGCTCAATGTCGCGGCCAAGATCCTGATCTTCATCGTGCTGGTGGCCAGCTACGATCTGCTGCTGGGTTACACCGGCATTGTCTCGTTTGCCCACACGATGTTCTTCGGCATCGGTGCGTATGGCGTGGCGATTGCCAGCACGCGCATGGGGCCGGGCTGGCTCGCGCTCGGTGCTGGCGTGCTGTCGGCACTGCTGCTGTCGCTGGTCCTGTCGTTGCTGATCGGGTTGTTCTCGCTGCGCGTGCGGGCGATTTTCTACGCGATGATCACGCTGGCAGTAGCCGCCGCGTTCCAGACGCTGGCTTCGCAATTGTCGGAGCTGACCGGCGGCGAAGACGGCCTCAGTTTCAAGTTGCCTGAAATGCTGACGCCGGCATTCCGCTTCAGTGAATCGGCGCTGTTCGGCATCACGCCTGATGGACGATTGCTGACGTATTACCTGCTCTTCGTCAGCACCGTGGTGCTGTTTCTGATGATGCTGCGCATCGTCAATTCGCCGTTCGGCCGGGTCTTGCAGGCGATTCGCGAAAATGATTTTCGGGCGGAGGCGATCGGCTATCGCACCGTGCTGTTCCGCACGCTGTCGAATGTGCTGGCGGCGCTCTTTGCGACGCTGGCCGGTGCATTGCTGGCCATCTGGTTGCGCTACAACGGAGCCGATACCTCGCTGTCGTTCGAGATCATGATCGACATCCTGCTCATTGTCGTCATCGGCGGCATGGGTACGCTGTACGGTGCGGTGTGCGGCGCAACGCTGTTCATCCTCGCGCAAAGTTACCTGCAAGACCTGATGGGCATGGCCGCGCGCGCCACCACCAGCGTGCCGTTGCTGTCGGCGCTGCTGTCGCCGGATCGCTGGCTGTTGTGGTTGGGGATACTGTTCATCCTGTCGGTCTATTTTTTTCCGAGCGGGATTGTGGGGCGCTTGCGTGGGACGGGGTCGGCATCGCATTGACCTTGTTCCGGGCGGGATGTCGGCCATAGTCGACCGTCGGTGTTGGCGACGGTGATCGGTGTACTTGGTGCAATAACCAAAGGGCATTGCACCGCATTCAACCGATACCAAGCAGCTCGAAAATAGCTCAGTGCCGCCTGTCATTGCATCGGATCGCTCGCACTATCTGTCGTACTTCCACTACTGATTTTCTCGCTTTGTCCCGCAGAGCGCCGTCTCCCTTCCCACAAGGCGCTGGCCATTACCAAAAGGA
>CANFED010000338.1 GCA_947445995.1 Oxalobacteraceae bacterium
GGTACCGTTGCCAGCCTTGGTGCGGTCGGTACCATTTCCAGTGTTGACTTGCGTCGTCACCACGACGACTTGATGGCTCAAAGCGGCAAGTCGCGTGACAAGGAACTGATCAACGCAGTGAACCTGATCGCACTGGACCGCGAGATCACGGCCGCGCGAGCGATCGCCGGTAATGCAGGCATGGTCGCAGTCAATACGATGCGTGCGGTGGCCGATTACGCTGCCCACGTGCGTCAGTCCTGCGAGAGCGGTGCCGGTGCAGTAGTTGTTGGCGCAGGCTTGCCACTGGACTTGCCCGAGCTGACTGCCGGCTATCCCGATGTCGCCCTGATTCCCATCCTGTCGGACTCGCGCGGCATTGCGCTCGTCATCAAGAAATGGATGCGCAAGAATCGTTTGCCTGACGCGATCGTCATCGAAAGTCCGCGCTTTGCGGGTGGCCATCTGGGTGCGATGAGCCTCGATGCCGTCGACGATCCGCACTTTGCTTTTCCGACCGTGCTCGAAGGCACGCTGGAATTGTTCAAGCAGCTTGGCATTGAGCGTGAAAAAATCCCCCTGATTGTCGCTGGCGGTATCCACAGCCATGAACAGATTGGCGACTTGCTTGCGCTCGGTGCGAGTGCCGTACAACTCGGCACGCCGTTTGCGGTAACGCAGGAGGGCGATGCGCATGCCAACTTCAAGAAAGTCCTGACGGAGGCCGGTCCGGATGACATCGTCACGTTCATGAGTGTCGCTGGCCTGCCGGCACGGGCAGTGCGTACACCGTGGCTGGTGAATTATCTCGGCAAGGAATCCAAACTGATGGCAAAGGCCGGACCCAAGCAATGTACGGTCGGCTTCGATTGCCTGCATCAATGCGGACTACGCGATGGCAATGCCAAGGCAGGGCAATTTTGCATCGACACCCAACTGGCGTTTGCAATGAACGGCGATGTGAAGCGGGGATTGTTTTTTCGTGGTTCGGAAAGCTTGCCATTCGGTCGCGAAGGCCGCTCGGTCCGCGATCTGATGGAGTACCTGATGACGGGTCGCTTTCCTGAACTCAATCAGGCCTTGGGCACCTGAGTCTTCTTGTTCAAGGGACGCATCCTGAGTGCCGATGCGTCCCGCTTACTCAGTCGGCCGATTCGTAGGCCATCACATGTGAGAACCCGCCGTCCACATAGATGATTTCACTGGTGATGCCGGCGGCCAGATCCGATAGCAGGAATGCCGCCGTATTGCCGACATCCTCGATCGTCACATTGCGTCGCAGTGGCGCACCGCGCGCGGCCATGGCCAGCAGTTTGCCAAAATCCTTGATGCCACTCGCCGCCAGCGTCTTGATCGGGCCGGCCGAGATCGCATTGACACGGATACCTTTTGGGCCGAGCGATTCGGCCAGATAGCGCACGCTCGCTTCGAGCGATGCCTTGGCAAGACCCATCGTGTTGTAGTGCGGTGCGATGCGCACGGCACCCAGATAGCTCAGTGTCAGTAGCGCTGAATTCGGTCGCAGCATCGGCAAGGCTGCCTTGGCCATCGCCGGAAAACTGTATGCAGAGACATCGTGGGCGATCTGGAAGGCTTCGCGCGACAGGCCCTCAAGAAAGTCGCCGGTGATCGCTTCGCCGGGGGCAAAAGCGATGGCGTGCACTAACCCATCCAGTTGATCCCAATGTTGGGAAAGTTGCTCAAACGTGGCGTTGATCTTTTCATCGCTGGTGACATCACAATCAAAGATGAGCTCGCTGCCGAACTCCTTGGCGAATTCGCCGAGACGGTCGCGAAAGCGTGCACCGACATAAGTGAAGGCCAGTTCTGCGCCTTCGCGCTGGCATGCCTTTGCAATGCCGTAAGCAATCGAACGGCGGGACAATAGCCCGGTGATCAGGATTTTTTTCCCTTGAAGTGAAGCCATTGTGTTGCCTGTAATTTTGTAGGAAGGAAAGGTCCGGCAAGCAATTTGCCGGTGGCAGGCGTTGGCAGGTTAGCGAATCACCAAAACTGGCAGCGTTGAATGGGCCAGCACTTTCTGCGTCTCGCTGCCGAGAAACAGTTTGTTCAGGCCTTTGCGTCCATGCGACGCCATGATGATGACGTCGCAACCTTGCAAGTTGGCGATATCGATGATTTCTTCATACGGACTGAACGATTGTCGAACATGAGTTTCGCAGCGCACGTTCGCAACACTGGCGGCGTCGGCAATTTTTTTGACGTTGAGCCTCGCAAGTTCCAGCATCTTTTCCTGATAGTCGCTCGCATCGATCGTGATCGCTCCTTCTGACATCGGTGAATAAGGAAACGGTTCGGCAACCGACAGACCGACAAGGCGGGCACCAGTCAACTGGGCGAATTCAACGGCAGTGCGTATGGCTTTGTCCGACAAGGCAGAGCCGTCGGTGGGGACGAGAATGGTCTTGAACATGATGATTCCTTCCGGGGGAGTTGGTGCGGAGTTGGCGACCCGTTGATGCTAGGGAGTGCGGTCGAATGGTTCGTTGATGCAGGTCAAAAATGACCTGGTTAGCAAGCTGACCTTACCTTACACCTGTTCATCTCCCTGTTACACGCAAAAAAAGACGGCAAACATGCCGTCTTTTTTTGTAGCTGCCGCAGCGGATCAATGCATCAGTTCCGCGATGTCAGCGATCCATTGACGACACGGACTTCGTCGCCTGCGCGCCAGCCGTCCGGGCTGTCACTCGGGAAAGTCTGCAACTGGCCATCGTCCATGCGGACCCGGACCTGGTAGCTAGTCGTGCCACGCGAGCGCTTCTCGACTTCGTTTCCGGCATAACCGCCACCGACGGCACCCGCCACGGTCGCCAGCGTACGGCCATTGCCGCCACCGACCTGATTACCGAGCAAGCCGCCAAGAACGGCACCGACGCCGACACCAACGCCGCTAGGCTGAGCGGCAGACTGGATTGTCTTGACCGACTCGACCCTGCCACAGTTGTAGCAGGGTGCAGCGGCTTGCTGCTGGTAATTCTCTTGTGCGGGACGGGAGGATTGTTTGGCCGGGCTGGAATGTTTAACAGGTTCTTGCCGGCTATTTTTTTGGGTGTTTTCGGAAGCAAGTGATTGCGTTGATTCCGTTGGTGTCTTGGACATCTCGGCAGACTGATCCGCCTTGGAGTTTGGCAGTACGCCAGTGATCGCTGCGACGCCAACCAGACTGACCAGTATGACTGCGGCAGCGGCAGCAGCGACTAGAGGATGGATCCGGCCTGACATGTTCTTCTTGTTCATGATTTCTCCTGTGAATTCGGACGACCTTGCTGCAGTCGGTAGGGCGAGTATGGCCGTAGAGGCCTGATCAGGCCAGCTAGTTCCTGTGTCAAACGTAAAGTGATGTAACCATTTCGCCCGCCCATTAGATTCAAATGATGCCGTCCGTCTTTTTGATCAGTCTTCCCGCCGCAGATGCGGGAACAGGATCACGTCACGGATGTTCGGCGAGTCGGTAATGAGCATGACCAGCCGGTCAATACCGATACCGCAACCACCGGCCGGTGGCATGCCGTATTCGAGAGCGCGGATGTAATCGGCGTCGTAGAACATGGCCTCTTCATCGCCGGCATCCTTGGCCGCGACCTGTGCCTGGAAGCGCGCCGCCTGGTCTTCGGCATCGTTCAATTCCGAGAAGCCGTTGGCGAGCTCGCGCCCGCAAATGAACAGCTCGAAACGTTCGGTGATGCCAGGCACCGTATCGGACGCGCGCGCCAGTGGCGACACTTCGGCCGGGTAGTCGACGATGTAGGTCGGCTCCCACAATTGCGCTTCGGCGGTCTCTTCAAACAGCGCCAGTTGCAAGGCACCGAGGCCGGCGGTAGCAAATGGCTTGACGCCGAATTTTTTCAGTTCGGTCCGGATGAAGTCGGCATCGGCCAGTTGCTCGGCGCTGTATTGCGGTGCGTAATGATTGATGGCACCAAGGATAGTGAAGCGTCGGAACGGCTCGCTCAAATCGAGCGTGCGACCCTGGTAAGTCAGGTTAGCCGTACCGTGCGCATCGATGGCCGCCTGACGAATCACGGCTTCGGTAAAGTCCATCAGCCAGTGGTAATCGACATACGCGGCATAGAATTCCATCATCGTGAATTCCGGATTGTGACGTGGAGACACGCCTTCATTGCGGAAGTTGCGATTGACTTCAAAGACGCGCTCGAAACCGCCGACCACCAGTCGCTTCAAATACAGCTCGGGGGCGATGCGCA
>CANFED010000339.1 GCA_947445995.1 Oxalobacteraceae bacterium
AATTACGAAAAAGTCACACCGCTGGCATCGACGATCCAGCCGGATGACGTTGCCGATGCCTGTTTCTGGCTCTGCAATGGCGCAGCGCGCACGACCGGCGAGTTCATTTTGGTCGATAGCGGCTTTGCCAAATTCCCGACACTGGGACGCTAATCGCTGCCGTCTGCAGACATTTCCTGAATGGCCTATCCTGCCCGTTGAAAAAAAACAAACATGGCGCTTGCCGATCAACTTGCTACAAGGATTTTCATGACATCACCCGCTTTTCATTTTGCAAAACGCAGCGTCCTGACGCTGGCTCTGGCTGGTCTGGCTACCGGCACCTTGCTGGCACCGGTCACCGTTCTGGCAGCGGCACCGGCGCAAGTCAAGACCCAGGTTCCCGGCTTCTACCGGATGGCCATTGGTGACTTTGAAGTCACTGCGCTCTACGACGGCTATATCGAACTCGACACGGCGCTGCTGAAAAATGCGACACCGAAAGAGATCACTGCCTTGCTGGCACGTTCGTTCGTCAACAAGAAAAGTATCCAGACGGCCGTCAATGCCTATCTGATCAATACCGGCAGCAACCTGATCCTGGTCGATACCGGATCGGCCAAATGCTTTGGCCCGACGCTGGGCGCCCTGCCTGCGAACCTGAAAGCGGCTGGCTACGAGCCATCCCAGATCGATACCATCGTGGTGACCCATCTCCACCCGGACCATGCGTGCGGTCTGCTTGATGCCGATGGCAAGCCAGCCTATCCGAATGCAACCTTGCGTCCGGCCCAGGCCGAAGCCGATTTCTGGCTGGATGCGGCGATTGCCGCCAAAGCACCGAAAGACGCACAAGGCTTCTTCAAGATGGCGCGTGACTCGGTCCAGCCGTATATCGACGCAGGCAAATTCAAGCCATTCGCCAGTGGCGAGACACTAGTCGCCGGCATCACGCCGGTTGCGACACCGGGACACACCCCCGGTCACACCAGCTATCAGGTGACGTCGAAAGACCAGACCCTGATGATCCTGGGTGACTTGATCCACAGTTATGCAGCGCAATTTCCGCGTCCGGGCATCGCCATCGGGTTCGACAACGACAGCAGCAAAGCCGTACCGATGCGCAAGAAAATCTTCGACGACGCGGTCAAGAAGCAGAACTACGTCGCCGGTGCCCACCTGCCGTTCCCTGGCATCGGCCAGTTGCGCAGCGAAGGCAAAGGCTATGGCTGGGTACCAGTGCAGTACGCACCGTTCGGCATTGGTCGCTAAGCGGTCGTTCCCATGAAAAAAGCCGCCGGGTTGAATTCACCCGGCGGCTTTTTTTTAACTGCAAGACGCTTATTTCAGCGTCAATATCCATTTCACCAGCGTGCGTGCTTCGGCTTCACTGACCTGCGCGTTTGCCGGCATCGGTATCGCACCCCAGTTGCCACTGCCGCCTTTGAGGACTTTTTGCGTCAGTTTGTCTTCCGCATCTTTTTGTCCGGCGTATTTGGCCGCGACATCCTTGAATCCGGGACCCACCACTTTGTTAGCAACCGCATGGCACGCCATGCAGTTTTTCGACTTCGCCAGATCGGCACTGGCCAACGCCACATTCGATACTAATGCACTCAAGGCCACACCGACCAGAAGGTAAAGTTTCATCGCGATCTCCATGTAAGACTAGCGGTCGATTCTACAGTGGATTAGCGCATTGCCTGGGCGGCTAAGTTGTGACAAATTATTGGCCGCCCGTCCGAACCCGTTGGCCAGAGCGGTTGACCGTAACATCCAGACACCATATCCTGCAGGAAAGGGGAATCCCAATGCCAATCATCATATTGATCGCTGTCCTGGGTCTGCTGCGCTATTTCGAGATCGGCCCGGTCGCCAATTTGTCCTGGTGGTGGATTGCGGCTTTATTCGGCGTTGCCTTCATCTGGTTTGAATTCATCGAACCCATCTTCGGACTCGACAAGCGCAAAGCACACGACGACATGGACCGCATCCGCGCCGAGCGTGTCAAAAAGACCTTCGAGAAAAAGCCTCCTCGCCGGTAATCCTTTCCCTCGTTACGCATTGTCAGTGCATTTGGTGCAATAACCGCAGGGCATTGCACCGAACAAGCTCCCTCCCAAGGTCAGTCTTCTCTCCGCAAAGAAAAACCTCAGTCCGTAACCGCCCCCTTGCTAGCCGACGACGCCAGTTTGGCAAACTTGGCCAGCACGCCGCGCGTATAACGCGGTGCCGGCGCAGTCCACAAGGCACGACGACGGGCGATTTCTTCTTCGGCGACATTCAATTGAATCAGCAACTGACGCGCATCAATGGTGACCGAATCCCCTTCCTGTACCAGCGCAATGGTGCCGCCCAAGAAGGCTTCCGGAGAGACGTGACCCACCACCATGCCCCAGGTGCCACCCGAAAAACGACCATCGGTGATCAGGCCGACTGTTTCGCCCAATCCCTTGCCGATCAGCGCCGCAGTCGGTGCCAGCATTTCCGGCATGCCCGGACCACCCTTGGGGCCGAGGTAACGCATCACCAGCACATCGCCCGGTTTGATCTGGTCGGCCAGGATGGCATCCATCGCCGTGTATTCATCTTCGAACACGCGAGCCGGTCCGGTGATGACCGGGTTCTTCAGGCCAGTGATCTTGGCCACGCAACCTTCCGGTGACAGGTTGCCCTTCAGGATGGCCAGATGACCTTGCTTGTACAAGGCGGTTTCAAGCGTGTGGATCACGTGCTGGTCGGCACGCGGCACATCGGGCAAGGCAGCCAGTTCTTCGGCCATTGTGCGTCCGGTAATGGTCATGCAATCACCGTGCAGCAAGCCGGCATTCAACAGCAGCTTCAACACTTGCGGAATCCCGCCAGCCTTGTGCAAGTCGGTGGCGACATATTTGCCGGATGGCTTGAGGTCGCAGATCACTGGCACGCGCAGACGCACGGCCTCGAAATCATCAAGGGTCCACTCGACTTCGGCGGCATGGGCAATCGCCAGGAAATGCAGCACCGCGTTGGTCGAACCGCCGGTGGCCATGATCAGCGACACGGCGTTTTCGATCGACTTGCGGGTGATGATGTCACGCGGCTTCAGGTCGTTCTTGATCGCTTCGATCAGCACGCGGGCGGACTCGGCGCAGGAGCCGGTTTTTTCATCATCGGGATTGGCCATCGTCGACGAATACATCAGCGACATGCCGAGCGCTTCGAACGACGACGACATCGTGTTGGCGGTGTACATGCCGCCGCACGAACCCGACGACGGGCAGGCATTGCGCTCGATGCCATCAAAATCTTCCTGCGACATGCGTCCGGCCGAAAACTCGCCCACCGCTTCGAATGCCGACACGATGGTCAGGTCCTTGCCCTTCCAGTTGCCCGGCTTGATCGTGCCGCCGTAGACATAGATGCTTGGCACATTGGTGCGCGCCATCGCGATCATCCCGCCCGGCATGTTCTTGTCGCAGCCGCCGATGACGAGGCAGCCATCGAGCCACTGGCCATTGACCGCGGTCTCGATACAGTCGGCAATGACTTCGCGCGAAATCAGCGAATACTTCATGCCTTCGGTACCCATCGACATGCCATCCGAAATCGTCGGCGTGCCGAACACTTGCGGATTACCGCCGGCTTCCTTGATGGTGGAGATGGCAATGTCAGCCAGCTTCTGCAAGCCCGAATTGCACGGCGTGATGGTCGAATGACCGTTGGCGATACCGACCATCGGCTTGTCGAAGTCGGCCTTCTCGTAGCCCATGGCGTAATACATCGAACGGTTCGGGCTGCGCGAGACGCCCTGGGTGATATTTTTCGAACGGCGATTGAATGCCATGAAAGTCTCCGGAGAACAATAAAACCGCTACAGTGCCTTGCGTGCCGCATGCTGTCAAATATATGATTCGCACGGGATTGAGACGAATGCCGACTCAATTGAACAGGACCGAAATCGATGACCATCGAACTGCGCCAGCTACGCTATTTTGTGACGGTAGCCGAAGAACTCCACTTCGGCCGTGCCGCCGCGCGGTTACACATGACGCAGCCGCCGTTGTCGCAAACCATACAGGCACTCGAAGCCGGACTCGGTCATCGGCTGTTCGCCCGCACCAACCGCAGCGTCGCGCTGACCCCGGCCGGCAGCGCGCTGCTGACCGAAGCGCGCCGTTTGCTGGCGCAGGCGCATGCCTTGCCCGAACTGGTAAGACTGGCCGCCTCGGGCGCGTCGGGAC
>CANFED010000340.1 GCA_947445995.1 Oxalobacteraceae bacterium
CTGATCGCCGACGAGCCGACCACCGCGCTCGACGTGACGATCCAGAAGCAGATCATCGACCTGCTCGACGCGCTGCGCAAAAAGCGCCAGATGTCGGTGCTGTTCATCACCCATGACCTTGCGCTGGTGGGCGAGATTGCGGACTCGGTCATCGTCATGCGGCATGGCGAAGTGCGCGAAAAAGGCGAGATCCATCAGATCTTCGAAGCACCGAAAGACCCGTACACGAAGGCGTTGTTGCGTTGCCGGCCATCGCTCGACGAACGCCCGATGCGCTTGCCGGTGATCGCCGATTACCTCGAAGGCGATGGCGAACCGTCCGGCCTGCTCGAACAGCGCAGCCGTGGCCTGACCGGCAGCGAAGACATCGTGCTCGATGTGCGCCACCTCGGCAAAAGTTTTTATACCCGCGAAGGCCTGTTCGGACGCAAGGAATTCAAGGCCGTCAGCGATGTCTCGTTCAAGCTGGCACGCGGCAAGACGCTCGGCGTGGTCGGCGAATCCGGCTCCGGCAAGACGACGGTCGGACTGACGCTGCTGCGTTTGCATCAGGCCACGTCGGGTCAGGCACTGTTCGATGGCAAGGATATTCTGGCCATGTCGAACAAGGAATTCATGGCCTACAAGCGGCGCATCCAGATCATTTTCCAGAACCCGTATGCTTCGCTCAACCCGCGCTTCACGGTCGGCCAGATTTTGCTCGAACCGATGCAGATCCATGCGATTGGCCGCGACGACAAGGAGCGGGTCGGCATGGCCTACGCGTTGCTGAAAAAAGTCGGTTTGCCGGAAGCGGCCTTCCATCGCTATCCGCATGAATTTTCGGGTGGCCAGCGCCAGCGTATTGCGATTGCGCGCTGCCTGACCTTGAAGCCCGAGGTACTCGTCTGCGACGAATCGGTGTCGGCGCTCGATGTCTCGGTGCAGGCCCAGGTGCTCAACCTGCTGCAGGATTTGCAGGAAGAATTCAACATGAGCTACATCTTCATTTCGCATGACCTCGCGGTGGTCAAGTACATCGCCGATCAGGTCATGGTGATGAATCAGGGCAGCGTGGTCGAACTGGCCAATTCGGACGAGCTGTATCGCAATCCGCAGCATGCCTACACGCGCACCTTGTTGAGTGCGATACCGAAGGGGTTGAAGCACTGAGGAGGCCGACAAGGTACACATTCGCAACAGGTCGCGTATCATCTCGGGTCCACCGGA
Source organism: Oxalobacteraceae bacterium (assembly GCA_947445995.1). Lineage (GTDB taxonomy): Bacteria > Pseudomonadota > Gammaproteobacteria > Burkholderiales > Burkholderiaceae_D > Actimicrobium. Next base: position 1,210 of record CANFED010000340.1, read on the forward strand.
CGGCAATGTTGAAATGCGGCGTGCCGACGCCGGAATCCCCTTTTTTACTATTTAGAGCCTTTATCTGTCATGAGCAATATGAACGAAGAGCGCGTACTGAGCGTGCATCACTGGACCGACCGGTTGTTTTCCTTTACCACCACGCGCAGCCCGTCGCTGCGTTTTTCCAATGGCCACTTCACGATGATTGGCCTGCGTATCAACGACAAACCGCTCTTGCGCGCGTACAGCATTGCCAGTGCCAATTACGAAGACCATCTTGAATTTCTGAGCATCAAGGTGGAAGGCGGTCCGCTGACTTCGCACCTGAAAAACATCCAGGTGGGCGACTCGGTGATCGTCGGTCACAAGCCGACCGGCACACTGGTGGTGGACTATCTGTTGCCCGGCAAGCGGCTCTACATGCTCTCGACCGGAACTGGTCTGGCACCGTTCATGAGCATCGTGCGCGACCCCGAAATTTACGAAAAGTTTGACGAGATCGTGCTGGTGCACGGCGTACGCCAGGTCGATGAACTCGCCTATCACGACATGCTGCTCGACCATTTGCCGAGCCATGAACTGCTCGGTGAAATGATCACCAGCAAATTGCGCTACTACCCGACCGTGACCCGCGAATCGTTCCGTAACACCGGACGCGTGACCGATCTCATCGAGAGCGGCAAGCTGTTCACCGACCTCGGCGTACCGCCATTCGACCCCGCCGTCGATCGCGTGATGATTTGCGGCAGCGCTGAAATGCTGCGCGACCTCAAGGGCATTCTGGAGACACGCGGGTTCAAGGAAGGCAACACCTCCACGCCAGGCGACTTCGTGATCGAACGCGCCTTCGCAGAAAAGTAATCGCGTGAGCCGGAGGGTGGGCACGGCGGTATCGTGCCCACGCGAACGCACCACCGAAGCTGGAATTGGCGGGCATGATTGATTCGCGCGCGTGGGCACGAAAGGCTGTGCCCACCCTACAATTAAACACGGTTGTTCTTTGCAATCCGTTTTCCTGACCATTCGAGGCATTACACTCATGTTCGACACCCTGCGCCATCTCTTCAAGACCCTCGTCCCCGCAGTCGACTTTTGCTCACTGCGTATCGTCGACGAATCAGGCGAGCAGATCACTGTCCGCCAGAATATCCTGCAACCACTGACCACCAGTATCGATCGCGGCGCAATGGTCACCATCATCCATCGCGGTGGCTACGGCTATGCCGCCACCAGCGATCTGACCAGCGCCGGCCTGAAAGACGCAATCGCCCGCGCCCAGGCCTGGGCCGCCGCCAGCGCCGGGCGCTCGGTGGTCGACTATTCAGCGATCACCATGCCGCATCCGGTCGGCCGTTACACCACGGTCCCCAGCGCCAGCACCAATCGCAAGGACCTGATTGCGCTGCTGATGCAGGAGTCGCAGGCCTGCCAGATTGATGCGCGCATCGTCGACTGGTCGGCCTCGGTCGGCACCATCAGTACGCACCAGTTGTACCTGACCAGTGGCGGCGGCGACCTCGAACAGCAGTTCCGCTACGTGATTCCGAACCTGTCCGTCACGGCCAACGAAGGTGCCGAAACGCAGACCCGCAGTCTCGGTGGTCAGTACAACGGCTACTGTCGGCAGGGCGGTCTGGAAGTGCTGGCCGATGCCAGTTTTTATGGCAGCGGCGCGCGCGTGGCAAGGGAGGCGATTGCCTTGCTCTCAGCACCGAACTGCCCGACCGGCACGATGGATCTGCTGCTGATGCCGGAACAGATGATGTTGCAGATTCACGAGTCGATCGGTCATCCGATCGAGCTCGACCGCATCCTCGGCGACGAACGCAATTTCGCCGGCACCAGCTTCGTCACGCTCGACATGTTCGGTACCTTCCAGTACGGCTCGCCGCTGCTCAATGTGACTTACGATCCGACCCGCAGCGAGCAGTTCGCCAGCTACGGCTGGGACGACGAAGGCAATCCGGCCGCGAAGACCTACGTGATCCGCGATGGCGTACTGGAGCGTCCGCTGGGCGGCGCGATTTCGCAGGCCCGCGCCGGTATCGACGGCGTCGCCAATGCGCGTGCCTGCAGCTGGAACCGTGCGCCGATTGACCGTATGGCCAACCTCAATATCGAACCCGGCAACAGCACGCTCAACGACATGATCGGTTCGGTCGAGCGCGGCGTGCTGATGGATACCAACGTCTCGTGGTCGATTGATGACTCGCGCAACAAGTTCCAGTTCGGTTGCGAAACCGGCCAGCTGATCGTCGATGGCGAGCTCAAGGGCCTGGTCAGGAATCCGAACTACCGGGGTATCTCGGAATCGTTCTGGCGCTCGCTGAAAGCGGTCGGCAATGCCGCCACCGTCGATGTGATGGGCACGCCGTTTTGCGGCAAGGGCGAACCCTCGCAAGTGATCCGGGTCGGCCATGCGTCGCCGGCCTGCCTGTTTGCCAATGTCGATGTGTTCGGCGGAGAAGCCTGATGAAAACCTATTTCTACCAACTGGCCGATTTTGTCGGTGCGCGCCTGCAGGGCCGCGAACAATATCAATGCTGGTACTCGGCCGAAGCCTCGGACTTCGTGCGCTTCAATCGCAGCGCGATCCGTCAGAGCGGTCATGTGCGACAAGCCGCGCTGACGCTGCACCTGATCGATGGCCGCCGCCACGGTTCGGCCACGGCCGCGCTGGCCGGTCATCTTGAAGCCGACAGCGCGACCATCGAACAGCTGATGGCGACACTGCGCGCGCAACTTCCCGATCTGCCGGAAGACCCGCATTTGCTGGTCGCCACCGACGTCCATTCGACCGAATTCATCGAGCCGTCGCGCCTGCCGGACGCCGCCGTGATCGTCGATCAGGTACTGCACGCTGCCACCGGTGTCGACCTCGTCGGTATTCTGGCGATGGGGCCGATGATGCGCGGTTTCGCGAACGCCGCCGGACAGCGCAACTGGCATCAGAGCGCTACCTTCAACCTCGGCTGGAGCCTCTATCAAAGTCGCGACAAGGCGGTCA
>CANFED010000341.1 GCA_947445995.1 Oxalobacteraceae bacterium
CCGTTGGCAGTGAGCCAGCCGGCCGACAACCGCGCCGGCAACAGTTGCGCGAGCACGTTGCCCAGGTTTTTTTTGATGCTGCCCTTGCTGTTGATCAGCTCGGTACCCAGGTCGGTTTGCGGCAGAAAATTCACCATCAACGGCGTGCCAGGTTGCCAGAAACTCGAAATTTGCAGTACGGCCGGACCGGACAGGCCGCGATGCGTGAACAGCAGGTCTTCGAGAAAGGCCGAGCGCGCTTTCTTGCTCCCGGTGCTGACATCGACTTCCAGCGCAATGCCAGCCAGTTCGACAAACGGCTGCCAAGACTCCGGATCAAAGGTCAGCGGCACCAGAGCCGGACGCGTCGTGATCATCTTGAGGCCAAACTGGGTCGCGACACGATAGGCGAAATCGGTCGCGCCGATCTTCGGGATCGACAGGCCACCGGTAGCGATGACCACGCTCGCGGCCTCGATCAGGCCTGCGCCGGTATCGATCACAAAACCCCTCTCGCTTTTGGCAATGCCATTGACCTTGCACGGCATGCGCCAGCTGACCTGCCCTAAATCGCATTCGGCCTTGAGCATCGCGATGATGTCTTCGGCCGAGTTGTCGCAAAACAGCTGACCCTTGTGCTTTTCGTGATAACCGATCCGGTACCGTTTGAGCAAGCTGATGAAATCCTGCGGCGTGTAGCGCGACAGCGCACTTTTGCAAAAGTGCGGATTCTGCGACAGGAAATTGGCCGGACCGGCTTGCAGGTTCGTAAAGTTGCAGCGACCGCCACCAGAGATGCGGATTTTTTCAGCGAGCTTTTCGGCATGATCGATCAGCACGACCTTGCGTCCGCGCTGACCTGCCACGGCTGCGGTCATCATGCCGGCCGCACCAGCACCGATTACTGCCACGTCAAAATGCTCTGCCATCAACTCGCCCGGATTCGGAAAAACCGTGATTGTAAGCCAGCCGGGTTTCGGCTGGATTTCAGCTGTGAATCAGGTGGCCGGCATGACACCGGTCATCCAGAATTGCGACGACAAGCGCATCAGATCGCTATGCGAGCCACGCTCTCGGAAGGTACTGCGCAGCCAGCCAGCATCATTGACGCGTTCGTAGGCCAGCTTGCGCAAGCGACCCAGGGCCTCGACTTCGGCAGCATTCCGGGTATAGCGGGCGAGGTCTTGCAGACGGTCCAGCAAGTCGGTCGCAATGGCGGTCTTGGCCATTGGCCGGCCCTCTTCGTCGAGTAACGCCATGCAGCCTTCGAGTCCGTAGCGACTGGCTTCGAAGCGGTTGTATTGATACAGCAAATAATAATCATCGTTGATGACCAGCGGCCGCTCGGTGAGCAACCAGCGCGCCAGCAATTGCGCGTAACAGCCGAGCAAAGCGGCATGGCTGGTGGTCAGCGGCGTATCGCAGACGCGGATTTCGACGGTACCAAATTCAGGCTTGGGCCGGATATCCCAGTAAAAATCCTTGATGCTGGCAATCACGCCGATCTGGCGCAGGTTGTCGTAGTAATGCTCGAACTCGGCCCACGTGTGCATCACCGGCATCGTGCCGGACATCGGAAAAGCCCGCACCACCGTGCTGCGCGACGAATCGAATTCGGTATCGACGCCCTGATAAAACGGCGACGCCGCCGACAGCGCAATGAAGTGCGGCACGAAGCGCGCAAAGCCATGCGTCAGATACATCGCGTCGTCGCCCGTTGCCACACCGACATGGATGTGCTGACCGAACACGGTGAAGCTTTTTGCCAGATAGCCGTACTTTTTATGCAGGTAATGGAAGCGTTCATCGGGCGAAATACGCTGCTCGCTCCAGCGCTGGAACGGATGCGCCCCCCCGCCGGCGACATCGATATTGAGCCGCTGCGCCCCATCGATCAAGGCCTGGCGTAACTGCTTGAGCTCCTCATCGAGCTCATCGACGCGCGTATGCACCTTTGAATTGAGTTCGATCATGCCCTGCGTGATTTCGAGCTTGATCTGATCTTGCAAGGCGCGCGGTTCGATCAGGCCCCACAAGTCGACGGCATCGGTGGCAAGGTTGTAGTTACGCCGGTTCACCAATTGCAATTCCAGCTCGATACCCATCGTGAACGGGGCGGATGGCGTGAATGGCAAGATGGCGGCAGGGAGGTGAATTTCAGGTGCATTCATTGGTATCTCCATCACGTCCGGCCACTTTCACCGGACAGTTTGAGTGCCAGTTGTGTCGCCACCGGCCCCATGAATTCCAGCACGATCAGGCAACCTGCCAGCATCGGTGCCACCTCGGCGGCGGTATGCGGATACAGGTAACTGATTTGTGCCAACCCCAGTCCGGCTTCCGCCATCGGCAATGTGGCCAGTGTCAGCAACGACGAATGCCGGATGCTCAGTCTGGCGGCTTTCGAAAACAGGAAAATCCCGCACGCGTTGGCGACGAAGCGGGCCATGATCAGCACGGCCACCATGCCGCCGATCGTCGCCAGGCTCGACAGACGCATGCCGGCACCGATACTGATGAACAGCATCACGATGAACAATTCGTTGGCGATGCCGAATTCGAGCTCCATCAAATCGTATTGCCGGTCGAGATTTTTCGACAGGATCGCAAAAATCAGCATCGTCAGCAAGACTGGCAATTGCAGTGCATGGGCAGCACCGATGGTGAGCGTGATGACCGCAATGACCAGCACGAACTGGCTACTGCGGCGACGCCCCAGCCAGCGCGCCAGCGGCATCATCAGCCAGTAAGTCAGCGTTGCCAGCAGGATCGCGCCGAACAGCGAATACAGCGTATGCGTGACCAGCATCGTCAACGGCCTGCTGCTCTCGGACGCCACCACCGGCATCAACGCATACGCCACCAGCAGCGCGACGATATTGTTGAGCGCCGTCATCGCCGCCAATCGCCGCGTGATCTGCCCCTCGGCTTTCAGGTCTCGCAACACGACCATGACGACGGCCGGCCCTGTCGCAATGGCCAGTGCCCCGCCCAGCAATGCCAGCGTGATCGACGTGCCGTACCACAGCAAGGCACCCGAGACGAACAGAAAGCACAAGGCGGCGCACGCCAGCACAGTCGCCAGCAACCATTTTTCGCGCAGCAACCAGCGCACGTCGACGTAGCGACCCAGCTGATACACCACCAGCGCCATCGCCATATCGGCAAAAATGCTCGATACCTGCAGCACCTCGCCCGACAACCAGTTCAGACCGCCACCACCCAACGCAAAACCAACCAGCAGATACCCGGTCAGACGAGGTATCCATTTACTTTTCTGGACAATATGCCCGGCGATCAAGCCAAACAGCAACAACGTGCCAAACAACAGCAATGCATTCCATTGAAGCGGCTGCGACAACGAAAAATGGGGGAGAGACCATGACGGCATGGATGCTCCTGAAAGGGACTATGTTGAATGTTTGGCGACGGAAACCAAACTAAAAGTGTCGCAATAGCGCCGGAGCATCCTCTGGCCTCGCAGGCGGATGAGCAAGCGTCTGACTTGGTCAGCTATGAACGACGAAAGTTCCAAGAGCAACGGAAATGCGAGCCAGCCTTCGGATCACTGAAATTAGGGTCAGAGTCAATTAAAAAGAATTAGGGTCAGAGTTAATTAAATCTCCAAATCATTACCACTTGCGGCGGCAAAGTACGCCCCGTCCGGCGGACAACCCTTTGGATAGTATCGGCATCCACTCCCAAAAGGGAAAATTAATTGACTCTGACCCTAATTAATAATTGACTCTGACCCTAATTTTTTTGTTTTTTGACACCGCCTTGAACGCCTGGATTGAACTATTTCAGGCTTGTTGTTACTCAAGACAAACCAGCTTAACCAGGCGCTGATCAAGAGCGAAACGCGAGCTTAGTCACAGCAACCCAAGTGCTCGGCATGGAATGCGGAATAAAGCCCTGGTCAGGACTTTATCTTTTCTGGCTTTGCGGGACCGTGGCGACAGGCGTTCTTACTTTGATGGCAAGAATTATTGTCGAATTTATACTTTTTACAAAAACAACATGAAAATTCAAACACGTCATTCAATACTGCTGCCATCAGCATCCCCGTCGACGAATGCATCTACGGGTGACAGTGACAAGCTGACGACGAGTACTGGCACGGGAGATAGCGGGACGCCGGATACCACGAACATTGCTCGCCGCGCAGACCAGCGCACCGCAACGGGCGGGTCTGCGACGCAA
>CANFED010000342.1 GCA_947445995.1 Oxalobacteraceae bacterium
AATCCGAGATCTGGGGCTACTGGGACTTGACCGGCGCGGTCTGGCGCGGCAACCAGTTCGAAAATCGTCCTGGTGCGACTCAGACTTTCGGTGATATCGGCTTCACGCCGACCTTGCGCTGGCAGGGGTTGAAGCACCAGGGTGTCTATGCCGAAGCCGGTCTGGGGCCACATCTGAGTACCGACGTCTACGACAACTTTGGTCGCCGCCTGTCGACCATACTGCAATTCGGCACGCATCTGGGCCTGGGCTACACGACGGTCAGCGGCCTCGACCTCTCCTTGCGTGTCACGCATTTCTCGAACGGCGGCATCAAGCAGCCAAACAATGGTGTCAACCTTGCCTTGGTGCGCGTCGGCTACAAATTCTGAGAATACGTTTAACCCTGTGATGGTGTCGGCTGCTAGCCGGCCATCGCAGCACTCCGGAGCAAACATGCCTGATGCTTTTCATTTCTACGAACCCCGCAATGGCCACGGATTACCGCATGACCCTTTCAATGCGATTGTCGGTCCCCGACCGATCGGCTGGATTTCGTCGTGCAGTACCGACGGTGCGCTGAACCTGGCACCGTACAGTTTTTTCAATGCCTTCAATTACACGCCACCCATCGTCGGGTTCGCCAGTGTTGGCTACAAGGACACGGTACGCAATATCGAGCAAACCGGTGAATTCGGCTGGAACCTGGTCACTCGCGAACTGGCCGAAGCAATGAACCAGAGCTGCAAGCCTGTTCCACCGGAAGTCAGTGAATTCGAACTGGCCGGTGTAACGCCAGTCGCATCGCGACTGATCGCGCCACCACGCGTGGCCGAAAGTCTGGTCTCGTTTGAATGCCGCTGTACACAGATCGTTCAACTGCAAGGTATCGACGGGGTAAAAGTTCCTACCTGGCTCATTCTTGGCGAAGTCGTCGCGGTCCACATTGCGCAGACCCTCCTTGAGGATGGCGTCTACAATACGGCTCGCGCTGGCCATGTGCTGCGCGGCGGCGGACCAGCGGATTATTTTTCGGTGGGGCCGGAACAATTGTTCAGGATGGGCCGTCCCACCTGAACCGACATGACTCTCTATTTTTCAGGACACACTAACGCATGAATGAACAAGCCACCGGCACCATCGTGAACAACAGCGCCGCCTTCTGGGATGAATGGCAACTGGCCGCCATCGAGGCCGGCGTCGCCGTCCCGCTGGCCGAACTGGGCTGCGAAATTATGCGCACCCATCGCAAGAATCGCTGGAGCAAGGATTTCCTCGGCGTCGAAGACGACGGTCCGGTCATGCTGGAAATGTGCCTGACCGAACCAGCCGAAGCGGAGATGCTATTCATCGAGAACCTGCATCCGTATAACACCGCACTACTGGAAGCAACCCGCCTCCGCCTGGGCTTCTGAGCCAACCGGCCAGATCCGCACGTCGCCCGGAGCGTGGGCACAAGATTTTTGTGCCCACGCGAATGACCAAATCAGTTGACGTTCTTGACAATCTCACCGCTGGCAGTCCTGTCAAAACGATCTTCGAGTTCGCCAATGCTGGCACTCAGCGTCAGTTCGGTCTGCTCAAGCGACACCCTCCACTCCCTGTCGAGTTGATCCATTCGCGCCAGCAAGGCGTTACGTGATGCCAGGTCAGCTTCCGATTGCTGCTTCAGACCAGCTTCGACGACACCGCGCAATTCAGTAAAACGTGACGCTTCAGCCTGGTCGGCCAGCTCGCGGTTGCTGCGCAGTTCACGCGCATGGTGGCGCGTATCGAACAGCACCGAGGTCTGCAGGTACAGCACGAAGATCAGAAAGAAGATGATCAGCGCGCCCATCATGGCGAGCATTACGATGCCGAGCGGTGCCTGAATATCGGCCACGCCGAGCGACAACGTGGTCGGCGTCATGAACGCGGTCCAGTTCAATGCCGCAAAAGCGGCAATTGCCGCCAGCACGATCAGTAAAATCAGGGTGCGTGCTTTCATGGTCTAGCTCCTCTTTTTAAAAACCGATTGTACGGTCGGACCAGCCGAAGCTTCTGCTACCTGAGTCGCTTATGCCGCATCCATCACGGCGCTGAGGAATGCCTGCGTGCGCTCATTTTTCGGCGCACCAAAAATTTCTTCGGACGTACCTTGTTCGGCAATTTTTCCTTCCGAAAAAAAACAGACCCGATCCGCAAACTCGCGCGCAAAGCCCATCTGGTGCGTCACCATCAACATGGTCAGATCGTGCTTGTCACTGAGGCGACGAATGACGTTGAGTACTTCGCTGCATAACTCCGGATCGAGCGCCGATGTCACTTCATCGAACAGCATGACTTGCGGTCGCATCGCCAGCGCGCGGGCAATCGCGACGCGTTGTTGCTGGCCGCCGGAGAGTTGCGACGGATAGTGATCGAGCTTGTCGGACAGGCCGACCATGTCGAGCAGTTCGACACCACGCTCGGTGGCGGCCTGTTTCGTCAAGCCAAGCGTTTTGCATGGTGCCTCGATGGTGTTTTGCAGCACGGTCATGTGCGGAAACAAATTGAAGTTCTGGAACACCATGCCGATGTTGCGACGACCGTTGCGCTTGTAGCTCTCGCTGGCGGGCACCAGCGTGCCGTTGCGCTCCATGTGCGTGAGCGGTTTGCCATCGACTTCGATGACGCCATCGTCAATCGGTTCGAGCATCATCAGTACGCGCAACAAGGTCGATTTACCGGAACCGCTAGGGCCGATGATGGCGACTTTTTCATTGCGTTCGACATCAAGATCCAGATGATCAAGCACCGTCAGCGGGCCATACCGTTTTGTTACTCCGCGAAAGCGGATCAGGGGAGAAGTCATCTTGAGTAGTCCTTTATGGCATGCGCAAATGCGCTTCGAGACGGCGCACCAGCAGCGCGACGACCAGGCTGATCAGCAGAAAAAAGACGCCTGTCAGCGTGATCGGCTCGATGTAGCGAAATGATTGCGAACCGATATTCTTGGCTTGCAGCATGAGTTCGACGACCGTGATCGCCGATAACACCGGCGTATCCTTGAACATCGCAATCAGATAATTGCCGAGCGCCGGGATGATGGGCCGAATCGCCTGCGGCAGGACGATGCTGCTGTACACGTTCCACGGCCCGAGGCTCATCGCCTTGGCTGCTTCCCACTGACCACGCGGGACACTGTCAAGACCGGCCCGGTACACCTCGGCGACATAGCACGCATAATGCAGCGCCAGTCCGATCATGCCGGCTGTTAGTGCCGACATCGTGACGCCGTATTCCGGCAACACGTAGAACAGGAAATACAACTGGATCAGCAACGGCGTACTGCGGATAAATTCGATGACGCTCGTGGCTGGCCAGGAGAACACCCGTAACCGGGAACGCCGCATCATGGCCAGTACCAGACCGACCACCAACGCCAGCGCAAACGCCACCAGCGTGATGCCAATCGTCGTCATTGACGCATGCAACAGGTCGGGCAATATCTGCCAGGCAAACTGCCAGTCAAACAGGGTGTCGTTATTCATGCATGCCCCCTGACGATGCCGCGTGTCAGCCGGCGCTCAAGCAGACGCATCAGCAAATTGATTGCTTGTGCAATGACAAAATAAATCACCAGTGCGATCGAAAAAATTTCAGTCGTCCGGAACGTAGCTTCGACCAGCTGGTTGGCGCGAAATGTCAGGTCTGCCAGCGTAATGAGCGACACCAGTGACGTACCTTTTAACAGTTCGATCAGCAGGTTCGTTGCCGGCGGAATCGCATTGGCCAGAGCCTGCGGAAGGACGATGTTAAAGAAGCGATGCACGGGCGATAGGTTGAGCGCCACGGCGGCCTCAATTTGACCACGCGGAACCGATCTCAATGCACCACGCATCACTTCGGCACCATAGGCCCCGATATTGAGTCCAAGACCGAGTACCGCTACTGAAAACGGCGTGAGCGTGATATTGAACGGCGGTAGCGGCAACACGAAGAACAGCCAGAACAACTGCACCAGCAGCGACGTCCCGCGAAATACCTCGATATACCCATTGGCAAGCCAGCGTAATCCGCGCCATGGCGACATCTTCGCTACAGCGGCAAGCAGTGCCAAAGCACAGGCTAGCAGCGCGGCAAGTGCGGTAATACGTAACGTGACGAGCGTTCCCTGCAGCAGAAGCGGCAGCAGGGTCGTCAGTGCATCACCCACTTATTGCGC
>CANFED010000343.1 GCA_947445995.1 Oxalobacteraceae bacterium
CGGCGTGGTCGCACTCGACAGCGTCGCCGTCATGACCGAGCGCTACGGCACCGTGCTCAATACCCTCGAATGGTTTTTCACGCTGGTGTTCTTGCTCGAATATCTGGCCCGGCTAGTCTGTGTCCAGCGGCCGGTGCGCTATGCGCGCAGCTTTTTCGGCATCATCGACCTGCTGTCGGTCGTGCCCTCGTTTCTGGCACTTTTTTTTCCGGGCGCACATGCGTTTCTCGATATCCGCATCCTGCGGCTGCTGCGGATTTTCCGCATCCTCAAAATGGTTGCCTATATCAAGGAATACCAGCTGCTCGGCCGCGCACTGACGGCTAGCCGGCGCAAAATCCTGATCTTCCTGTCCTGCGTGCTGATGATCGTGATACTGATGGGCACCGCAATGTACGTGCTCGAAGGTGCCGAGAACGGTTTCACCAGCATCCCGACCTCGGTCTACTGGGCCATCTCGACGGTGACCACGGTCGGCTTTGGCGATATCACGCCAAAAACCGATGCCGGTCGCGCACTGGCCTCGGTGATGATGCTGCTGGGCTGGGGCATCCTGGCGGTACCGACCGGGATCATCAGCTCGGAACTGACCGCACAGCATTTTTCGAGCCGGCCCCTGCCACGTAGTTGCCCCGAGTGCCTGAGTGATGGCCATCAAACCGACGCGCGATTCTGCAAGGATTGTGGCGCGACGCTGTAACCCGCACCGTTCCACCCAATGTATGAACTATTGTTAAATAGCTCACGTTTTCGTGATGTCTTCCTGTTGTCATTGTATTATGCGCAACATGGTCGATAAGGCAATTATTGCCGGATCACCAACACGGTTTGTCAGCCTGATCGCCCGCTAACGGATCAAGCGCACAAACACCCTTGCGCCTATCCTGATAGCGAAAGCAAACATCATGAAAACGGGTCAACTTGTTGTCCTTCTGGCACTTTCCTCAGTCGCCGCTTTCGCCTCGGCGGCGACCGCCACCTATGATTTTTCCAATCTCAAGGCAAACAATCCTGGCAGCAGTTTCCTGCCGTCCGAAAAGCTCGGCGTTGGTTACTGGCAATGCACCGGCGGCGACCTGTGCAGCTCGAACATCGATCACAGCAACACGCTAGGCGGCGACCTGCAATACACCGCCAACGGCATCACCGTCACCGCCACCGGCTATTACGACAGAAGCTTCACCAATGGCGTACTCGGCACCGTCGCCTCGGTCGTGCAGGATCACGAGGACAACTACAGCGCAAAAAACAATATCGGTGCCGGCCTCGGTGTTTATCACAAGACTGGCGACACCAGCGACGACAATGTCACCGCCGGCGAAACCCTGAAGCTGACGTTTTCGAAAGTCGTGACGCTGAGTGCGATTTCGCTACGTTCGGATGGCCACAACACGACCAATTTTGATGCCGGCTCGACCTTTATGCTGAATGGCAATTCGCTAAAGCTGGCAGGCACCCCTAACCTCGGCACTCAGCCATTGACCGGCACCGTATTCACTTTCGCCTTCGACAACTCGATCAAGCACGGCACGACTTACAACGGCGACCAGTTCTACCTTGCCGGCATGACCGTCTCGGCCGTGCCGGAAACTGAAACCTGGGCAATGATGGTGGGTGGTCTCGGTTTGCTGGGCTTTGTGGCACGTCGTCGTCGCGCTGACAACCGACTCGGCTGAAACGTTACAGCAGGCTTCGCTGCGCCAATTCAGCAAGCCGGCAAGGAGGCATGACGACGCTGTTGCATAATGCAGGTCGTCATCGCTTCTAGCCACGTCATGGAATCTTCCGCATCACTCCCGTTGTCACGCTCGCTGCTACCCGCCCGTGTCGCTCTGCCCATCCTGTTCATCCTGCTCGGTGCCGTCTTCGCCACCTGGGCGGCGCGTATTCCGCCGTTGCGCGATGCGCTGCAGCTAGGCGCAGCCGAACTCGGACTGGTTCTGCTGTGCAGCGGGGTCGGTGCGGTGCTGTCATTTCCGCTGGCGGCCTGGCTGCTGGCGCGCCACGGCGCACGCCACGCCGCGCTCTGGTCCGGTGTCGCCTTGCTGATTGCGTTGCCGTGCCTGGCGCTGGCACCGCAGATGGGCTGGCTGATGCTGGCCATGTTCGCAATGGGGTCGGCGGCCAGCTGCTTCGATGTCGCCATTAATGCGATCGGCGCGGAAGTCGAACGGGTCGCTGGCCGCTCGATCATGTCGATGCTGCACGCGTGGTTTTGCCTCGGTACGTTCAGCGGGGCCTTGCTGGGCAGCGCCATGGCCGGCTTGCAGGTGACGCCGTTGTGGCATTTCTGTCTGCTCGCGGCGGGCTTTTTGCTGCCGTTGTGGCTGAGTTACCTGGCCCTGCCGGCCGACCAGATCGATCCGGCCGCCAAGCGCCAGCAATTCGCACTGCCGCATGGTGCGCTGGTCGCGCTTGGCATGATCGCCTTTTGCGGTGCCATGATCGAGGGCTCGATCGGTGACTGGAGCGGCATCTATCTGATCGACCACCTCGGTGCCGCGCCCGGCATCGCGCCGCTCGGCTACGCGGTCTTTGCCGGCATGATGCTGCTGGCGCGGCTCATCGGTGACCGTCTCAAGGACCGCCACAGTGCGCGCCCGGTGCTGGTGGTCGGTGCCCTGATCGCCAGCGCTGGCGTGGTGGTGGTCATCACCACCTCGCAGTCCGGCGTTGCCTTCGGCGGCTTTGCCTTGATCGGCGCTGGCGTGGCGGCGGTATTTCCATTCATCTTCAGCGCCGCCGGCAAGGAAGGGCCGACGGCGCTGGCTGCGGTCGCCACAATGGGCTATAGCGGCGGCCTGATCGGACCACCGATCATCGGTTTCCTGGCCCACGGGCTGGGATTGGAAATTGCATTCGGCTTCATCGGCGTACTGACGCTGATAGTCGCGCTGGCGGCCGGCAAGGCCAGCCTGCTCAAATGAGGAGTGCGGCATGACCCGACTGAATTCCGAACAGCTCGCGCGGTTTCGCGAGGATGGCTATCTGGTCCTGCGCCAGCGCGTGACACCGGCACGTTGCGCCGCGCTGAGTGAAGTCATCAGCGCGCAGTTACTGGAGTCCGGCACGGCATCGGACCACGCCGGTGCGCCGGTCGAATACGAAGCCGACGTCGGCTATGCCGGCGCACCCGTCTCGCGCGATGCGCCCGGTGGCCACACGGTGCGACGACTGCGCGGTGCCTGGCAGCGTCACCCGCTGTTGCAGCAATGGGCCGCCGAACCGGCGCTGGTTGCCACCCTTGGTCAATTGTTCGGTCAGCCGGTGGTGCTCAATCTGGCCCACCACAATTGCGTGATGACCAAGCATCCCGATTGGGGCACCGCCACCGGCTGGCATCGGGATATCCGTTACTGGTCCTTCGCCCATGCCGACCTGATCACGGTCTGGCTAGCGCTGGGCCGCGAGGACGCCAACAACGGCGGCCTGCAAGTTCTGCCCGGTTCGCACCGCTGGCAGGTCGCACCGGAACAGCTGGATGCGCTCGATTTTCTGCGCCCCGACCTGCCGCGCAACCAGGCACTGATGGCGCAAGGCATCACGCTGTCGCTAGCCGAAGGCGACGTATTGCTGTTCCATAGCAGCCTGTTCCATGCGGCCGGTGCGAACCTGTCGGGCCAGCGCAAGTTTTCGGTGGCGTTTGCCTATCGCGGCGCAGACAACTTGCCGCTGGCCGGTTCGCGCTCGGCGGCAGCCGGCGAAATTGCGTTCGACTGACGGGCAAAGTAATCGCCCAAAAAAAACCCCCGGCAAATTGTCGAGGGCTAAAATCCACACCCGGAAGGTGCGGACAGGGAATCGTGTTGGAGCGAACCGGATCACGCCGGCAAGCCTTTGCTGCCTGCGGTGGCAGCACAGTGGTCATGCATTCATCGGCAATGACTGACTCTCGTCAGGACTGGTCGGGAAAGCTTCCGGGCGCGGGTTCCGGCGTCTGGCGATTGTCTTCAGGGACAATACATCCTGCTGAAGGAATCGAACGTCATCGTGATGCGCCCCGGACTACGCATTGGGCATCGTCTTGTGGACAACAAGTTGATGCTGAAGAGTAAGTGATGGCGCGCGCCGGGTCTGTTCGACAGCACACACAGGTGGTCAGGTTGGATGGCGGCAGTGCAAGGACCACTTGGTGGCAACTTAGCGACAGCC
>CANFED010000344.1 GCA_947445995.1 Oxalobacteraceae bacterium
ACTCGACTTGCGGATGTCATCCGGATAGGTCGCGGAAAACAGCAAGGTCTGGCGTCGCGCCGGGCAGGCCGAAACGATGCCGGAAATCTCTTCGTAAAAACCCATGTCGACCATGCGGTCGGCTTCATCAAGTACCAGTGTCTGCACGGTCGACAGGTCGATGCTGCCGCGGCCGATGTGGTCGCGCAGCCGGCCAGGCGTGCCGACAATGATGTGCGCCCCATGTTCGAGCGAGGCAATTTGCGGGCGCATCGGCGCACCGCCGCACAAGGTCAGGATCTTGGTGTTGTCGGCAAAACGGGCCAGGCGGCGCAGTTCGTTCGAGACCTGATCAGCCAGTTCACGGGTCGGACAAATGACCAGCGCCTGAATCGCAAACCAGGTCGGATTGAGGCGTTGCAGGATGCCGATGCCAAACGCCGCGGTCTTGCCGCTACCGGTCTTGGCTTGCGCGATCAGGTCGCGCCGGTCGAGGATCACCGGCAGGCTCTTGGCCTGAATCGGCGTCATCTCGTGATAGCCGAGCGAGTCGAGATTGGCCAGCATCGATGGCGATAGCGCCAGCGAGGAAAAGGAAGTGGGAGTAGGAGCAGCAGTCATTACAGGAACCGATCTAGAATTTTGCGCGACAGCTTGTCCATCGTGTGCATGTCGCGAATAAGGAAATGGATGCCGTGGCTATCGGAGATCAGCAGCGATGCCGCATCGACGCGGCGGATGTCTTCTTCACCGCGCAGCACGAAACGGGTCGCGCCGCGATCGGTCTCGACCGACCATGTACACGGCGTGGCATAGCTGGTCACGTCGAGGATGGCGCTGATTTCGGGCATGAATTCGCGTCCGCTGAGTTCGTCTTCGACGAGGGTGCGGATGGCGGCCGGCAGCGCATCGAGGCGATCAATCCAGCCGACTTCGCGACCATCGGTGCTGACCAGCGCGATGCCATCCTCGGGGGCCTGGATCGGAAATGCCCGCACTGGCGCGACGCCCTCGTGGGTCTGGCCGGCGGCATCGACGAGCACCAGTTTGCCGAACGCATTGCGACTCAGGCTGAAGGTGGTTGGCAAGGGTTCATTCATGCGGCTTCTCCCATCGTGTTGGCGGCATTGCGTGCCTGCGCTTCATAGAGCCGGAAGTACGCGCCTTCGCGCGCCATCAATTCATCGTGACTGCCGATCTCGACGACTTCGCCGCGATCGAGCACCACTAGCCGGTCGGCCTTGTGCAGTGTTGACAACCGGTGCGCGATGGCGATCGTGGTGCGGCCATGGACCAGATTGTCGAGCGCTTTCTGGATCTCTTTTTCGGTTTCGGAATCGACCGAGGACGTCGCTTCGTCAAGGATCAGAATGCGCGGATTGATCAGCAGCGCGCGGGCAATCGAGATGCGCTGGCGTTCGCCACCGGACAATCCCTGGCCGCGTTCGCCGACCATTGAATCGTAGCCTTGCGGCAGCCGCAGGATAAATTCGTGGGCATGCGCGGCGCGTGCGGCGGCGATGATGTCGGCGCGGCTGGCATCCGGTTTGCCATACGCGATGTTGTCGCTGATGGTGCCGAAGAACAGGAACGGCTCTTGCAGGACCAGTCCGATATTGCGGCGGAAATCGGCAATCGCATACGAACGGATATCGATGCCATCGACCAGAATGGCACCTTCGGTGACATCATAAAAACGGCAGATCAGGTTGACCAGCGTGCTCTTGCCGGAACCGCTGTGACCGACCAGTCCGATCATTTCGCCCGGTTTGATATCGAGACTGATGTTGCGGTTGACCGAGCGGTTGCCGTAGCGGAAACCGACATCGCGCAATTCGATACTGCCTTCCACGCGGCCGACCTTGACCGGATTGGCTGGCTCCGGAACGCTCGATACATGGTCGAGAATGTCGAAGATGCGCTTGGCGGCCGAGGCCGATTTTTGCGTGACCGAGACGATGCGGCTCATCGAATCCAGTCGGCCATAAAAGCGGCTGATGTAGGCGATGAAGGCGGTCAGTACACCGACCGTGATTTCGCCGCGCGAGACCTGCCAGATGCCGAAGCCCCATACCACCAGCAGACCCATTTCAGTCAGCAGCGATACCGTCGGCGAAAACAGTGACCAGATTTTATTCAGACGGTCATTGACGGCAAGGTTGTGCTTGTTGGCCTCCTTGAAGCGATTCGCTTCGCGCTGCTCCTGCGCAAAGGCCTTGACCACGCGGATGCCGGGGATCGTGTCGGCCAGCACGTTGGTCACTTCGGACCAGACCCGGTCGATTTTTTCAAAGCCGGTGCGCAGCCGGTCCCGCACGATGTGGATCATCCACGCAATGAAGGGCAGCGGCAGCAGGGTCACTAGCGCCAGCCACGGGTTGATCGAAAACAGGATTGCCGCCGTCATGATAATCATCAGCACATCGGTCGCAAAGTCGAGCAGGTGCAGCGACAGGAACACGCAGATGCGATCGCTTTCGCTGCCGATGCGCGACATCAGGTCACCGGTACGTTTGCCGCCAAAATACTCCAGCGACAGGCGCAGCAGATGGTCATACGTCGAGGTGCGCAGGTCGGCACCGATGCGCTCCGACACCAGTGCCAGCACGTAGGTTTTGGCCCAGCTGAGTGCCCACGCGACGAGGGCCGAACCGAACAGGCCCAGCAGATAGATGGTCACCAGTTTCTGGTCGATCTGCTGGCCGTTCTGGTACGGGATCAGCACGTTGTCCATCAGCGGAATGGTCAGGTATGGCGGGATCATGTGGGCCGCGGTACCGAGCAGTGTCAAAATAAAACCGAGCAGTAGCTGGCCGCGGTACGGTTTGGCAAAGCGCCACAGCCGGAACAGAGTCCAGGTCGATGGCGGCGTGTGGATGACTTTCGTGCAGATCGGGCAGACGTCCTGGTCCGGTTCGAGCGGTGCCTTGCAGCTCGGGCAGACGCTCAGGTCTTCGACATCGACAGCGACACCGCTGACATGGCTGTCGCGTTGCGCCGCGAACTGATCGATCAGGCGCATGGCCAGCAAATTCTGTCCCAGCGTAAAACGCCAGCTGGCCAGGCGGCCTGAATCGTCGGCAATGTCGAGGTGACCAACGCCGGCGTGATCGTGGTGGATCAGGTGCAGACCGGCATGAAAGCGCCAGTTGCGCCAGCCGGGTTCGCCGGGGGCGCGCGCCAGTACGCGCTGGTCGGTTACCACCACCAGTCCTTTGGCAAAACGCAGACGGGCATCGAGATCGACTTCAACGGCCGTCACCACCGCTTCACCCGGCAGCAACTGGGCCAGCGTCTCTGTACGCCATGCGTCCGGAATATCCTGGTGGGGTGCGTCGATCATGGCAGCAACTTTGTTCATCGTGCGGAAACTCCGGGACGGAAAGGCAGCGCGTCTGTGCGTGCATTCCCGAAAAAAGGATGGAATAGTCAGGAAAAAACTGACTGGATTTTTTCTTAAAGGCAATAAAAAGGGGGGCTTTCCCGTCTGTTTCGGGTCACGGCATCCCTTATTTGCGGTATTCTGTCGCGGGCGATAATCTGATGGAAACTTGACCAAGCAGAGGGACGGCAGTGCGGCTGGCAGTATACCGCAATGAATTCCTGATTTGCCCATGCCGGTGGCAGCATTTGACTGCACCGTCTAACCAAGCGAAAAATGTGCGTTGTGTCCGACGCCCCCGGTGTGATTTTCGCTGACTGCAGCACACTGGCAACCTGACCAAGACAGATGACCAAAAAGAAAGATATCGAACTGCTTCGCGTAACGCATTTACGCGGACCTAGCATCTGGACCTACCGACCCTGTATTGAAGTCTGGGTCGATATCGGTGCGCTGGAAGATTTTCCTTCCAACCTGATTCCCGGATTGTACGAACGCCTCAGCACCTTGTTGCCGGGGCTGATCGAGCATCGCTGCGGTGTCGGTGTGCGTGGTGGTTTCCTGCAACGCTTGCGCGATGGGACCTATGCGGCACACATCCTGGAGCATGTGGTTCTCGAACTGCAAACGCTGGCGGGTATGCAAACCGGCTTTGGCAAGGCGCGCGAAACATCGCAGCGCGGTATTTACAAGGTCGCTTTCCGAACCCGCGAAGAACAGGTCGGGCGTGCCGCGCTGGCTGCCGGTCGCGATCTGGTGATGGCGCT